>NZ_AWUR01000001.1:0-14258 GCF_000468835.1 Acidaminococcus sp. BV3L6
CCCAAAAAACTGCGGCGCCTTTGGCACCGCAGTTTTCCTTATCTTCTTACTTCCCCGTCCGGCCGCGTTGAGTCAGGGGTGTACCTTCTTTGCACATGGGACACTCTTCCGGTTTATAGGTTTCTACATCAAGACGCAGGAGCGGTTCCGTGCGGACACCAAAGTCCACTTTGCCGCCGCTACGGTCTACGAGGAGGCCGACACCAACGGGAACGCCGCCTTCGCCCTTGACGACATCGAGCACTTCCCGGACACTGCCGCCCGTCGTTACAATATCTTCCACCACAAGGACACGGGTTCCCGGTTTGATGGCAAAGCCCCGCTTGAAGGTCATCTTGCCATTGACTCGTTCCGTAAAGAAGAATCTCGTTCCAAGGTTCTTTGCCACTTCATAGGCCAGGAGAATGCCGCCCGTCATCGGACCGACAACAAGTTCCACATTGTCGTTGATGAACCGGCTGGCAATTTCCTTGCAGAGCTGTTCCGTATATTCCGGGCGCTGCAGGACATTGAATTTTTCCACATAGATGGGACTATGAAGTCCGCTCGTGAGGAGAAAATGGCCATGCATGACAGCATTGGTTTCTTCGAGCATACTCAGGACACTTTTGTTATTCATGAAGGGCACCTTCCATTTCTTTCAAGATCCGATTGACCGCGTCAATCTTGTTTTCCGCTTTCGTAATGGGCCGACCGACTACAAGATGGGTTGACCCATTTTTCATGGCCATACTTGGCGTCGCAATGCGGCTCTGGTCATTGGCTGCCGCCCAAGTCGGACGGATACCGGGCGTCACGATGAGAAAATCGCTGCCACAGGCCTTGCGGATGCCTTTAGCTTCCCGCGGGGAAGCAACGACCCCACTAAGGCCGCTTTCCTTAGCAAGCGCCGCCAGGGCAAGGACTTCCTCACCAATGGGCTTTGCATAACCAAGAGGCGCCCACTGCGCTTCATCCATACTCGTAAGGATTGTCACAGCAATGAGTTTTGGTGCCGCGACGCCGAGTTTTTCCGCTGCTTCCCGGATGGCGTTCATGCCTTCTGCCATCATTTTGGGTCCACCAACGGCGTGGACATTCATGATATCCACCCCAAGACGCGTCAACACAGCAAGACTGTGCGCCACTGTATTGGGAATATCCTGGAGCTTGAGGTCAAGGAAGACCTTCTTGCCCTGTTCCTTCAGGTAGGAAACAATAGCCGGGCCTTCACTGTAAAAAAGCTCCATCCCTACTTTATAAAATGTAACCGCATCCCCCAGTTCCTCAACAAGGTCCTTGGCCTCTTTCCCCGTAGGAAAATCAAGGGCTACAATCAGACGGTCTTTTACCTTCGTCATTTCCTTCTTCTCCTTACTGATTGGGCAGGGCCTTGCCAACAAGGTCCCGAATATTTTCGAGGTTATGGTCGATAAGATAGGCCGCGATTCCCTGCGAAATGGTTTCTGCAAGCCGTGGATTGTCAAAATTAGCAGTCCCTACGGCAATGGCAGACGCTCCGGCAAGGAAAAATTCAATGGCATCAGCGGCACAGGTAATCCCGCCCATCCCAATGAGGGGCACCTTAACAGCCTGAGCAACTTGATAGACCATGCGCACAGCAACCGGACGGACCGCTGGACCGGAAAGGCCGCCCATGATATTGCCCAGGACCGGCTTTTGGGTCTGGATATCAATCTTCATACCCACCAGCGTATTGATCAAGGAAATCATATCGGTCCCTGCCGCTTCCACGGCTCTGGCAATTTCCGTGATATCCGTCACATTCGGTGAAAGTTTTGTAATGATGGGCTTATGGGTTCGCTTCTTGGCTGCTTCCACGACTTGCGCGGCAGCACTGCAGCTCGTGCCAAAAGCAAGGCCCCCTTGGGCAACATTGGGGCAGGAAATATTGAGTTCCAGCGCATCAACGCCATCCACGTCAAGCATGGCAGCAAGTTCGCCATATTCGGCAGCGCTGTCCCCATCAATGTTCACGATGACCTTTGTGTCATATGCCTTCAGCTGAGGCAGGGTCTCTTTTAGGAAAACGTCCACACCGGGATTTTCAAGACCTACACAGTTAAGGATACCCGAAGGGGTCTCAACAATGCGCTGTCCCTTGTTGCCGGCCCGGGGATGAAGGGTCGTGCCCTTTACCGTAATGGCGCCCACATTGTTTAGGTCAAGAAAATCCGTAAATTCAAGGCCAAACCCAAAGGTCCCCGACGCTGTGGTGATAGGGGTCTTAAGATGAAGGTCACAAAGCTCAGTTTCAAGAAGGGTCCTATTGTTTACCATTCCGACACCTCCCGTGACCAAAAGACAGGGCCATCCTTACAGACCTTGACCCGTTTACCGATACCGCTGCATGTGCAGGAAAGGCACGCGCCAAGGCCGCAGCCCATGTACTTTTCAAGGGAAATCTGACAGGGAATGCCCCGCGGTTCCACGACTTTCGTCACAGCCCGCATCATCGGCGAAGGTCCGCAGACATAGACACAGTCATATCCGCCTTCATCAAGAAGCTGCCCCAAGGGCGCCGTGATAAGGCCCTTCGTCCCCCGGGAACCATCTTCCGTGGTCTCAAATTGGTGAACCGTCTTATCCCGAAACAGGTCCGTCCAAAAAAGCTCCTCTGCCGTGCGGGCGCCAATGAGGACATCCACGTCCGCTTGGGGATAGTCTTCCGCAAGGAAACGAAGGGGCGCAAGACCAACACCGCCGCCAACAAGAAGAACCTTATGGTGGCTCCGGTCAAAACCGCGTCCCAAAGGACCCATGACACTGATAGAATCCCCTTTTCTCAGCTGGTCAAGCAGCTGCGTCGCCTCCCCCACAATCCGGTAGATGAGAAGGAAGGTACCTTTGTCACGATTGACGCCGGATACCCCAAAAGGACGGCGCAAAAGAGGCACACTCAAATCGTTGCTCTTTACAGTCACAAACTGACCGGGTTCAGCCGAGGCCGCTACCTGCGGTGACCAAATTTCCATGATTCGGATGTCGTGGGACAGGCTGCGCTGCCCCACCACTCTTCCATCTTCCAAGAATTTCGTCATGGCTTACTCCGTTTTAAGGTCCTGCAGGGCAACGACACTGACAATGCGGCGGCGGCGCATAGCCCCCAGGGCATGCTGGAGGGCGCGGGCCGTATCAAGGCTCGTCAGGCAAGGAATGGCGTGTTCCACCGTACTGCGGCGGATCCGGAACCCGTCACTGCGCGTGCTTTCCCCATGGTTCATGGTATTGATGACCATGCAGATCTTGCCTTCCTTGATATCATCCAGAAGGTTCGGACTGTCCTCGCCAATCTTGGCTGCCGTTTCCACGGTCATGCCCTTGCTGCGGAGGAAGTTTGCCGTGCCTTCCGTTGCCGCAATCGTATAGCCCAAATCTTCAAAGCCTTCGGCAATTTCCGTCACTTCGTCTTTATCCTTATCAGCGACCGTAATGAGGATAGTTCCCTTATCCGGCACATTGGTCCCAGCAGCAACGCAGGCCTTATAAAGGGCGCGTGGGAACTGGTTATCAATGCACATGACTTCGCCCGTGGACTTCATTTCCGGTCCCAAGGTGATATCCACATCGGTCATCTTGTTGAAGGAAAAGACCGGTGCCTTGACAGCGTAATAATCCGGGAAGAGTTTCAGGCCCGATTCAAAGCCCTGTTCCTTGAGGCTCTTACCTACCGCACACTTGGTAGCAACATCCACCATGGAAATCCCCGTGACCTTCGACAGGAACGGGACGGTCCGGCTGGAGCGCGGGTTCACTTCGATGATATAGAGCTTTTCATCGCGGACGATGTACTGGATATTGAGCAGACCTTTGACGTGGAGCGTCAGGGCCAGCTTATTGGTGTATTCAATGATTGCTTCGATGATGTGTTCGCTCAGCGTGCGCGGCGGGTAAACGGCGATGGAGTCACCAGAGTGTACACCAGCCCGTTCAATGTGTTCCATGATGCCCGGGATGACGACATCGACGCCGTCACTGATGGCATCGACTTCGACTTCCGTCCCCATGAGGTAATGATCAACAAGGACAGGATGTTCCTTCGAGGCCTTGACGGCATTTGCCATATAGTAGCGCAGCTGATCATCGTTATAGACGATTTCCATCGCACGGCCGCCAAGAACGTAGCTCGGACGGACCATGACAGGATAGCCGTCATCGTGGGCGGCTTTCACAGCGCCTTCCACATCAAAGACGGTGTGTCCTTTCGGACGGGGAATGCCTACTTCCGTCAGGACTTCATCAAAGCGTTCACGGTCTTCGGCGCGGTCAATATCATCGACGCTCGTACCAAGGATCTTCACGCCGCAGCTATGAAGGGGCCCGGCAAGGTTGATGGCCGTCTGGCCGCCAAACTGGACAATGACGCCTTCAGGCTGTTCCCGGTCGATGACATTCAGCACGTCTTCCAAGGTCAGCGGTTCAAAATACAGACGGTCTGCCGTATCAAAGTCCGTGGAAACCGTTTCCGGGTTGTTGTTGATGATGATTGTTTCGTATCCTTCTTCTTTGAGGGCCCAGACAGAGTGTACCGAGCAGTAGTCGAATTCAACGCCCTGACCGATGCGGATTGGACCGGACCCGAGAACGACAACTTTCTTCTTATTGCTGGGCCGCACTTCGTCTTCGACACCGTAGGTCGAATAGTAGTACGGCGTTTCCGCGTCAAATTCGGCTGCGCATGTATCCACCATCTTGTAGACTGGTACAATTCCCATTTCCTTGCGCAGGGCGCGGATTTCAAGAGCCGACTTACCTGTAAGAAGGCCAATTTCCTCATCGCAGAAACCGCGTTTCTTGGCTTCCTTCATGAGCTCTTTCGTAAGCGGACCTTCCTTGATGGCCTTTTCGATTTCTACGATATGACGGATCTTCCGCAGGAAGAATTCATCAATCTTAGTAATTTCGTGAGCCTCGTCGACGGTCATGCCACGGCGGAAAGCTTCAGCGATGGCAAAGAAGCGTTCATCATTGACAAGATGAACCTTGGCAAAAACTTCTTCGTCACTGAGGGCATGGAATTCCGGCATATCGAGGTGAATCAGGCCGATTTCAAGGGAGCGAATGGCTTTGAGGAGCCCTGCTTCGATGTTGCGTTCAATGGCCATGACTTCGCCCGTTGCCTTCATCTGCGTGCCCAGGGTGTGGTCTGCCTTGACAAATTTGTCAAAAGGCCAGCGAGGAATCTTCAGTACGCAGTAGTCCAAGGTCGGTTCAAAGCAAGCCGTGGTCTTTTTCGTAACGGCATTTTCGATTTCATCAAGGGTATAGCCGGCAGCAATCTTTGATGCCACCTTGGCAATGGGATATCCCGTTGCTTTGGAAGCAAGAGCGGACGAACGGCTGACGCGGGGATTGACTTCAATGACGATATATTCCTCGCTGTCAGGGTTCAGGGCATACTGCACGTTGCAGCCGCCTTCAACGCCGAGTTCGCGGACAATATCAATAGCGGCCGTACGCAGCATCTGGACTTCACGGTCCGTCAGGGTCTGGCACGGCGCCACGACGATGGAGTCGCCCGTATGGACGCCCACAGGATCAAGGTTTTCCATATTGCAGACCGTAATGCAGTTGTCGGCATGGTCGCGGATGACTTCAAATTCAATTTCCTTCCAGCCGGCAACGGAGCGTTCAATGAGGACCTGACCAATGAGGCTGTACTGGAGCCCCTTCGTGCAGATATCGTCGAGTTCAGCATCGTTGTGGGCAATGCCGCCGCCCGTACCGCCCAAGGTATAGGCCGGACGCACGATGAGCGGATAGCCGATGCGGTCGGCAAATTCCTTGGCCGCGGCAACGCTTTCCACGATCGTGCTCTGAGGAATGGGCTGATGGAGTTTTTCCATCGTTTCTTTGAAGAGTTCGCGGTCCTCAGCCTTCATGATGCTCGGGATCTGGGTCCCAATGAGCTTCACATTGTATTTTTTGAGGATGCCCGTCTTATCAAGTTCGATGGCAAGGTTAAGGCCAATCTGGCCGCCTAAGGTAGCAAGCAAGGAATCCGGCCGTTCCTTTTGGATGACGCTTTCAAGAAATTCCACATTGAGCGGTTCGACATAGACGCGGTCAGCAATATGCACATCGGTCATGATGGTCGCCGGGTTGGAGTTTACAAGGACAACTTCCAGTCCTTCTTCTTTAAGGGCCCGGCAGGCCTGGGTTCCTGCATAGTCAAATTCGGCAGCCTGACCAATGATGATTGGACCGGAGCCAATGACCATGACTTTATTGACATCGTTTCTTTTTGGCATAATCAGTGTCCCCCCATCATGGTAATAAAGCGGTCAAAGAGATATCCGTTTCCGCTCGGTCCCGGGGAAGCTTCCGGATGGAACTGGACCGTAAAGGTCGGATGATCAAGATACTGGATTCCTTCAATGGTGCCATCGTTGAGGGAACGGTTGATGACCTTCACATGAAGCCCCTTCAGGGAATCTTCGTCAACCATAAAGCCGTGGTTCTGGGACGTAATCATGATGCAGTTATCCACATAGTCCCGCACCGGCTGGTTGATGCCGCGGTGGCCAAAGAGCATTTTCTTTGTCTTGGCCCCGCACGCAAGGGCCATGACCTGATGCCCCATGCAAATTCCAAAGATAGGTTTCTTGCCAATCATCTTCTTGATGTTGTCGATTTCAACCGTAAGGTCCGCCGGGTCGCCGGGGCCATTTGAAAGGAAGATCCCATCAGGATCGATGGCAAGGACTTCTTCAGCCGGTGTTTCCGCCGGGAAGACCGTCAGGCAGCAACCCTTTTCCACAAGGCTCTTGAGGATATTGCGCTTAATACCATAGTCCATGACAGCAACGCTGAATTTGCTCTTTTCCTTGTCCCCCATGTGGTAGACTTTCTTTGTCGTCACCTGAGCCACCTGATCATGCCGTTCCGGCGTGGCAAGGAGCTTTTGGACGTCTTCATCAGGCATATCATAAGGAACGATGACGCCTTGAAGCGTACCGTAAGCCCGGATGCGGCGCGTAATGGCCCGCGTGTCCACATCAGCAAGGACCGGAATATGGTTCTTTTCAAGGAAGGAAAGGACCGTTCCTTCGTCGCGCCAAGAACTCGGTTCATCGCAGAGTTCATCAACGATAAGCCCTTCATAGCAGCAGCCATCCCCCTGATCAAAAATGGGATTGCAGCCATAGTTGCCGATGAGCGGATAGGTAAAGACTACAATCTGTCCGCAGAAAGAAGGGTCCGTCAGGGTTTCCTGATAGCCGCTCATGCCTGTTGTGAAGACGACTTCACCAACAGCCGGATGGTCCCCATAAAGGGTTCCTTCATAGACACCACCATCTTTTAGTACCAACTTACCTTTTACTTTTTGCATACGACACCGTCTTTCATCACAAATACACCATCGACCATGGTGGCGGCAGCCTGCCCTTTGCAGTGTTTTCCATTAAAAGGCGTGACCTTGCCGCGGGTATAGAACTTGCTGCTGTCGACGACCCAATCCTTATCAAGATCCAGGATGGTGATATTGGCGGAACTGCCTTCGCGGAGGGTGCCCCCGTCAAGGTGGAAAAGTTCAGCCGGTCGGCAGCTCATTTTATCGACAATCTCATTGATGGTAAATAGACCCGTATGATAGAGTTCCGTCAGAATGACCCCGACACTCGTTTCAAGACCGCAGAATCCGTTCGGGGCATTGCGGAATTCCACATCCTTTTCTTCCGGTGCATGCGGTGCGTGATCCGTTACGATGGCATCAATGGTCCCATCCTTGAGGGCGTCCCGCAGGGCTTCCACATGGTCCCGGCTGCGAAGGGGCGGCGAAACGCGGGTTGCCGTACTAAAGGAAGCACAGGCTTCATCAGTGAGCGTCAAATGATGAACCGTCACTTCGCACGTAATGGGCACACCTCTTTTCTTTGCTTGGCGAACGATATCCACCGCCCCTTTACTTGCAATATGAGCGATGTGGACATGGGTTCCTGTATACTCGGCAATGATGGCATCGCGGGCAACTGCCATATCTTCTGCAATGGAAGGAATGCCCGGCACACCCAGCCTTGCCGATACGGCGCCTTCGTGCATATAGCCCGAATGATTCATGTGTTCCTCAATGGCATGGACAATGAGCGCCTTATCAAAGGAATTCACATAACGGGCCGCCTTGAGCATCATCAGGGGATCCTCTACAAAGTGCCCATCATCGGAAAACGCCATTGCGCCCCGCATGGCCATATCTCCCATTTCAGAAAGTTCCTTGCCCTTTTCGCCCTTCGTAATAGCCCCAATGACTTCCACATGGGCATAGCCTTCTTCTGCCGCTCGCTTTTCGATCCCGCTCACGACAATCGAGGTATCGATGACAGGGTTCGTGTTCGGCATGCAGGCAATACGCGTAATGCCGCCGTGAGCCGCTGCCATCGTCCCGGAAACGATATCTTCCTTTGCTTCAAGTCCCGGTTCGCGAAGATGGGTATGCAGGTCGATGAAGCCCGGAGCAACCACCTTTCCTGAAGCATCATACGTTTCGTCAGCGGCTTCTTCGATGGAATCAGCCACACGTTTAATGATCCCGTCCTCCACGAGGATATCCTTCACAGCATCCAGATGCTGGCTGGGATCGACAAGGTGTCCCTTTTTAATCAGCGTTTTCAACTTGTTTCCCCCCTGTCAGTGTCAAGAATAAGAGCGCCATCCGAACCGCCACCCCATTGGTAACCTGTTCACGGATCACAGCCTGGTCGCTGTAGCCCACTTCATAGGAAATTTCAAGACCGCGGTTCATGGGACCGGGATGCATGATCATCACATCCGGTTTGGCCAGTTTCATGCGTTCCTCGTTGACCCCAAAGATACGGGCATATTCGCGAGGTGTCGGGAAAAGACCGCTCTGCTGCCGTTCAAGCTGGATACGAAGGATGTCGACAACATCCGCGCCTTCAATGGCCTCTTCCACTCGTTTATGGACCGTGACGCCCAGTTTTTCCATTTCGTAAGGCATGAGCGTGACCGGCCCCGCCACATGGACATCGGCACCAAGCTTCGTCCAAGCAGCAATATTGCTGCGTGCCACACGGCTGTAGAGGATATCTCCGATGATGGCCATCTTGAGGCCCTTGAAGGATTTCTTCTTTTCAAGGATTGTGAACATATCCAGGAGACCCTGGGTGGGGTGGGCATGACAGCCATCTCCGGCATTGATGACAACCGGTTTTACGATATCGGCAATGTACTTGGCCGCACCTTCGATGGGGTGCCGCATAACAATGGCATCGCAGGCCATGGACTGCATGGTGAGCACCGTATCCTTGAGGCACTCCCCTTTCTTGACACTCGAAGTGCCCGTACTGATATTGATGACATCGGCCCCCAAATATTTACCGGCAAGTTCAAACGAAGAACGCGTGCGCGTGCTGTTTTCATAAAACAGGTTAACAATGGATTTTCCCCTGAGGGAAGGCACCTTCTTGATATCCCGTTTCAGGATTTTCTTCATTTCTGCTGCTGTCTTCATGATGAGGTCGTATTCCTCGACCGAAAGGGATGACAGATCCAAGATATCCCTTCCGGACAGGCTGACCGCTGCCTTTGCCATGTGATAGCCTCCTTACTTGTCATGGTCAATCTGGGAAACAATTCATTGCAACAAAAATAAGCCCCCTTGTCCCCATAAGACAAGAAGGCTTCTCTTTAAAGGCACGCACCCTAAAGTACGCCGCCCACTGCAGCTCATTTCTTCTGTAGCAAAAGTCCCTTTCTTAGTCTCACAGGACTAGATTAAAAGGCCTATATTCATTTTTAGTCATTGTAGCACGGGGAGGGGAAAATGTAAAGGGCGGTGAGAAAAAGGCCGCCTTTTGCGGCCTTTTTCTATATGGCAGTCAAGCTGTCCCGAGCCTACGGCTCTAGCTATCACTCCTCAAGGGGCTGGCTGTCAAGCAAAAGACCGAAGGGGTCAGGCTGTGGTGCTTTGGCGCTTTGATTTTGTGATGCTAAATATCGTACCGCTCCGCCCCAAACCGCCCTGCGGGAGGGGGCGGAACTTCATTCGCCCAGGGACATATTTCTCGGACTTGCGCTCCGCTTCAAAAGCGTCCTTCGAAACTCCGGGCGAATATGCCTCACTGCCGTTCGTACGGAAACGTCGCTGCCGCTCCTCATCCACCACCAAAACCGGGAAATTCCAATGATGATAAACTTTTTGAAATTTACCGGTTTCGGTCCCCCGCCCTGGTGGGGCGGATCGACTCTACGAGTCGAGCTCAGAGGCAAAACACGAAGGCAGGCAGTGGTGAGAATAAGGAATGCGCTGCTGAATTTCATCATAGCAATAATCCCACAGATTGAATTTTGAGCTAGGCCCGATTGAGAAATACGCAAACAACAGCTCATTTACCAAGAGCATACAGTACCTCCCACGCTCAATAAGCCTTGAACCGAACTTGTATCTACGTTCGGATCAAGGCTCGCGTCACGGTCTTTTGCCCTGGAGACGGCGAATGCCGTTCCGCCTTACCAAGGCGGGGGGACCAAAAGCCACTTGATTCTGCAAAGCAGAAGGCAAGTCCTTTTGGTGGTGGATGAGGAGGGGCAGTTTGGCGCCGTGCGTTCTGGTCTTTCTTCTATTTACATGATTCGAATGGGGCTCAGATTGGTTCAGATGCGAGGAAAAAAGCTGCAGGCTGACAAAGCCGCACACGCATTTTCGTGCTGCTAGGAAGCCCGCGTCTTTTTGACAACGCAGATGGGCCGATATGAGCCTCAGGTGAAGCATGTTTCCTCTAAAAAACCGAAAAAATTCCAAGAAGTGGCTCGCCCGCCGAAGGCATTTTTTCGGGCGTCTTAGCAATGAGATTGTGGTACGTACCTTCTTACGACGGGGCATGCCATCATTGGCATCAGATATATCTTTTTAAAACCAATGATGACACGTAACTGCATCGAATCGGAGCGATTTTTGCTCCGAGTAAAAATAAAAGGGGAACCCGACGTCTCCGCACGAGCGGTAGCGAGGAACATTTTTCGATGAGCCAAAACCGCTAATCGCAAGACACCGTCGAAGCGATTCGGTTGCAGGATCGTGTTATCGAAAAATTAATTCGGCGCCCACGACCGAAGGGAGACGGTTTGGCGCCGGTCTCACAGTCTTTTTCCTTACGGTCTTTTCAAATCCCGATTATCCTTCATTTTATCCCATTTATCTCTCAAAAACGGACATTCATCCTACTATATAGATTTCATCGGACTTTTCGGCCATAATGACCCATATAACAGGATTTATTCTACTGCATTAAAAGGAGATGCCTATGAAAACGTACTACCAAAATCACAAGGATAAAGAGAACCTCGCCTATGCCCGTGAAATGCGCCGCCATATGACCCCGGAGGAATCCAAGCTTTGGTTTGGTTTCCTAAAACGATACCCGATACGCTTTGTAAGACAAAAGTGTATCGCAGGATATATAGCGGATTTCTACTGTGCCAAAGGAAAACTCATCATCGAAGTCGATGGCATCCATCACTATACCCCCAAACAAAGAGAATACGATGAAAAGCGTTCCAAAGTATTAATGGATTGGGGTTATGCCGTCTTTCGCATTGATAATGACTGGATTAAGAACAATTTCTATGAAGTCTGCAAATATATTGATGAGATGGTGATGGAAAGAACCGGAATTGATATTCGGAAACTATAAGGCAAACGACCGTACGAGTCCGCCCCAAACCGCCCTCCGGGTGGGGGCGGAACTTCATTCGCCCAGGGACATGTTTCTCGGACTTTCGCTCCGCTTCAAAAGCGTCCTTCGAAACTCCGGGCGAATCTACCTCACTGCCGTTCGTAAGGAAACGTCGCTACGCTCCTCATCCACCACCGAAAGGGCACGCTTGCCTCATTTCAATGAGGCAACATGCGGCTTTCGGTCCCCCGCCCTGGCGGGGCGGATCGATTTCAGAGAAATCGAGTTCAGAGGCAAAACACGAAGGCAGGCAGTGGCGAGAATAAGGAATGCGCTGCTGAATTTCATCATAGCAATAATCCCACAGATTGAATTTTGAGCTAGGCCCGATTGAGAAATACGCAAACAACAGCTCATTTACCAAGAGCATACAGTACCTCCCACGCTCAATAAGCCCTGAACCGAATTCGTGTCTACGTTCGGTTCAGGGCTCACGTTACGGTCTTTTTGCCTTAGTGACGGCGAATGCCGTTCCGCCTTACCAAGGCGGGGGACCAAAAGCCACTTGATTCTGCAAAGCAGAAGGCAAGTCCTTTTGGTGGTGGATGAGGAGGGGCAGTTTGGCGCCGTGCGTTCTGGTCTTTCTTCTATTTACATGATTCGAATGGGGCTCAGATTGGTTCAGATGCGAGGAAAAAAGCTGCAGGCTGACGACGTCATGCAACGAATGCCCCGTTCCGATCTTTTCTTACATTTGCTTTTTGCGAATTCGGTTCAGATGGATCCAGATGCGAGGAGCCCCCACTTCCACCGACGACGGCATACGGTTTGTGTACGTCTAGGAGGTTGGGAGCGCGGGCGACAAAGTAGATGGGTCCATATGGACTGAAGATTGCAAAAAAGCTTCCGCTTTGATAAGCTGGGCGCTGGAAGTGACGACACATGGTTAGGAAAGGAAGCGCCCAGGCGTAAGCTACCCCCAAACGTGGGACGGTCCATTGTACGATAGGCCATGAGGCCATTGTTTCCACAAAACCTTTTTAAAAAGTGACCTCACACACTTCATCAAATCAGCCCGATTTTTGGGCTGACTCAAAAGGGATCGCCGAAAGCATTTTTTCGGGCGTCTTAGAAATGAGATTGTGGTACGTACCTTCTTGCGACGGGGCATGCTATCATTGGCATCAGATATATCTTTTTAAAACCAATGATGACACGTAACTGCATCGAATCGGAGCGATTTTTGCTCCGAGTAAAAATAAAAGGGGAACCCGACGTCTCCACACGAGCGGTAGCGAGGAACATTTTTCGATGGGCCAAAACTGCTAATCGCAAGACGCTGCCAACGCGATTCGGCTCACGGACCGTGTTATCGAAAAATCAATTCGGCGCCCACGACCGAAGGGAGACGGTTTGGCGCCGTGCGTTTGAGGGTTTAACTCAAAACTCACAACTTCAAGGTTTTGGCGCAGCCATTGCGCCAAAACTTTCTTATTCCGGGAACTGCATCCGAAACACCTTCAAATCCACAAGTTTCGTCTTCGCGTTTCGTACATAGGCTAAAATCAGCATGGTCCGATCATCAAGTGGGGATAGACGGAGACAATTCAGGTCGCCGCCAAGAAGTTTGGAGCTATTGAAGTTTCCCAAATACATACCGTTGCGGCGCCACAGTTTCAGGGTAAACCCGTCAATGACGGCAATATAATGGTCCATAATGGCCATATCAACAAGGTTATAGATGGAATCCTTATCCGTCGGCTGATAGCTGCCGTAGTACTGAATCAGTTTGCCATCCGGCTTAAAGGCACCAATAATGTTGAATCCATTTGGCTTGATCCGTCCGCCGCCGTAGACCGTCCCATCGTCCATGACCTGGACCAAGGTAAGGCCGCCCTTAAAGGGATTAGCACGGTTGTGGAGGAAGGAAGGATGATTGTTCGTAAGTCCCCCATCCTTTACGTCAGCCAAGGTAAAATTATCGTTTCCATAAAGGTAGGCTTGCTGCTCCCCAGGCAGAAAAGCAATGCGGGTCGCCGTCGTGTTTCCCTGCAGGCTTGCAATATCATTGCCGCTGATGAGAGCGTGGACTCCTTTTTTGACATAATAGACGTTATTGTCACTGTCTACGGTCATGCCAAAGACCATTTTCTCCTTGATGGTCAGGATGCCATCCTTTCCAAATCCGCGGTATGGCACCAAGGCACCATCCTTTAGGTCAAAGGCCTCCACTTGGGTCTCCGATCCATCAGGATTGCGCATAGAGAAAAAGACATGTCCATTTTTAACAAAAAAAGCACTGACGCGGTCAATTTCCTGAACATTCAGCTTCGGACTGTTGATTGCCTGGAGCGCGAAATTCGTATTGGCAAGCTCCATGGACTGGATAGGCTGGGGTTTGGCCTTGATGACCTTATCCTTGATATCAAGACGAAAATAGTAAGCCGTCCCTGCTAATACGGCAAGAAGAACAACCGCAATGATCAATTTATGATGGCCCTCAAGATGAGGTTTGATTTTCTCGTTCCAAAAAGACACGGGAAGGTCCCCTTTCCTAGATTACATCCTAGACCTGTAGTATATCATATTGTCCCTGCCTTGACGAACAAAAGACAAAAAAGG
>NZ_AWUR01000002.1:0-14879 GCF_000468835.1 Acidaminococcus sp. BV3L6
AGTTAAAACAGCTCCTAAAAAAAACATGCCGCCCGAAAGCGGCATGTTTTTTGATTAGACAAGTTCCGGATTGATGAGACCATAGTCACCGGCTTTACGGCGGTACACAACGGCCATGGATTCCGTTTCGTCATTGAAGAAGACGAAGAAGTCGTGGTTCAGCATGTTCATCTGCATGATGGCTTCCTGCACATTCATGGGACGCATCGCATAGGTCTTGGTGCGAGCGACCTTGAATTCGCCGTCAGCTGAAGCTTCCTCTACGTCACCAGGAACCGACGGAACCGCGGCATCACGGAAATTATTGTATTTCCGCTTCATGAGACGGGTTTTATATTTATGGATCTGGCGCTCGATTTTTTCCACACAATTATCAATGGAAGCATACATGTTTTCGCTGCCTTCCTGGGCGCGGAGGACGATACCGCTTGCAGGAACCGTGATTTCCACAATGTGCTTATTGCGTTCAATTCTCATGACGGCCGTGATTTCACCAACAGTCTTGAACTGCTTCGTAATGGTTTCAACCTTTTTTTCCACATAATCTTTCAATGCAGGCGTTACTTCAAGATTCTTACCACGAACTCTAACTGTCATAATGATTACCTCCTAACTCACAGGATGTTTCCTGTTCGTTCTTATTATCCTATTTCTACAAATGAAGCGAAATTCCTCTAAAATTCTTGAAAAATTTTTAAAAAATGTAACAAAGAGGAAGCTCCGATTCCATCGGGCTTCCCCAGTAATAACTGAAACATTTTTTAATTGTTGGCCGGCTGGATTTGTTTCCTTACAGGATTTTTGACAAAAAGAGCTGCGCCCTTTCGCTTTTTGGATGGGAGAAAAATTCCTGTGGATTCGCTTCTTCCTGGATGACGCCTTGGTCAAGGAAAATCACGCGGTCCCCCACTTCCCGGGCAAAGCCCATTTCATGGGTCACAACGACCATGGTCATCCCTCCTTCAGCAAGGTCTTTCATGACGTCCAGGACTTCCTTGATCATTTCCGGGTCAAGGGCGCTTGTCGGTTCATCAAAGAGCATGGCTTTGGGGTTCATGCAAAGTGCACGGGCAATGGCAACGCGCTGCTGCTGACCGCCGGATAGAGAATCAGGATAAGCAGCGGCCTTGTCAAGGAGCCCAACCTTTTTAAGATACATCTCGGCCTTTTCCATCGCTTCTTCCCGCGAGGCGTGGCGCACCTTCATCGGCGCAAGGATCAAGTTTTCCATGACCGTCATATGCGGGAAAAGATTGAAGCGCTGGAAAACCATGCCGATTTCCTTGCGGACTTCGTTGATGTTAGCCTCGCCATTAAGAGGAATGCCATCAAAGACAATTTCGCCGCCTGTAGGCACTTCCAGATAGTTGATGCAGCGCAGGAATGTACTCTTGCCGCCGCCTGAAGGGCCGATGACAACGACCACTTCCTCTTCCTTGATATTGATGTCGATGCCCTTTAGGACCTCGTTCTTGCCATAGCTTTTCCGAAGGCCGGTAATCTTGATGAGATCATTTTTCATTTTTCTTATACCGCCTTTCCAGAAGCCCTACGAGACGAGCCACAGCAAATGTCATAATGAGGTAGATAAACGCGACGGACAGCCAGATTTCAAAAGAGGCATAGGTCCTGGCAATAATGAGCTGGCCGCGGCGGGTCAGTTCCTCAAAACCAATGACGGAGACCAAGGACGAATCCTTCAGCATGGCGATGAATTCATTGCCAAGGGGCGGAATGATCCGCTTAAAGGCCTGGGGCAGGATGACAAACCGCATGGTCTGCCACCAGTTCATGCCCAAACTGCGGCCCGCTTCCATCTGCCCTCTGTCAATGGATTCAATGCCGCCGCGGAAAATTTCCGCAACATACGCCCCACTGTTGATGGAGCACGCAAAGACCGCGGCAAAAAAGGCATCCACCTGATGATGGATGAGTGCCGGCAAGGCAAAGTAAACAAGGAAGATCTGCACAAGAAGCGGCGTCCCGCGTAGGAAATCGACATATACATTGCCCAAGATCCGCAGGAGGCGGATACCCGTCATGCGGATGAGGGAAATGACAATTCCGATGGCCATGCCAAAACCAACGCTCAGTGCTGTAATTTCAATGGTTACGCCCGCCCCTGCCAAAAGCAGGGGAAAGGACGACGTAATAATTTCTAGATCCATACCCACCAATCCTTACTCTGCCATTATTTTTCTTTTGGCGCTTCGCCGAACCATTTCTTGTAAATCTTATCGTATTCGCCGTTTTTCTTCAGTTCGCCCAGGGCTTTATTGATTTCGCCAGCCAGTTTGCTGTCCTTCTTGACGGCAAATCCATACGGTTCAGCATCCATCGTTTCACCGACAATCTTATCCTGGCCCTTGCCTTCCTTCGTCAGGAAGTAAGCCCCAACAGGACGGTCAATGACGACCGCATCGGCATTCTTATTGTTGAGTTCAAGGAAGACTTCCGCATTCGTGTTGAAGGTCTTGACCTTGGCGCCCGGTACGGAAGCGGCCTTATCGGCACCCGTCGTCCCAATCTGGACGGAAATCGTTTTGCCTTCAAGGTCCTTCAGGCTCTTGATGTTGTTTTCATCATTTCTGACAATGATAGCAAGACCGGACGTATAATACGGATCGGAGAAAGTCACGGCTTTTTTACGTTCTTCCGTAATGCTCATGCCAGAAGCTACAACATCGATATTGCCCGAATTGATGGCCGGAATCAGGGCATCAAAGCCCATATTCTTAATTTCCACATCACGGCCCATTTGCTTGCCAATGGCGCGGATCAGATCCATATCAAAGCCCGTGAAATCCTTGGAATCCTTTTCCTGGAATTCAAAAGGGGCAAAGGTCGGTTCCGTGCCTGCACGAAGGACCTTGGATTCCTTAGCTGCATCCTTACCTCCGCAGCCGGCAGCAAACATCGTCAAAGCGGCTAACATTCCAACAAGTACGGTACGTTTTTTCATGGCTGTTCCTCCAGATAGACTTGATATTTTTAAGAAGCATATGACATTATACATCTGAATGAATTTTTATACAATGGGAGATTAAAAAAAAGCAGCCTAAGCTAACAGCAAGGCGCAGGCTGCGGCGTCTATGACCGGGGAGGATAAGCGTCAAGGGAAAAAACGAAAGGGAAAAGATGACGAAGCGTTTCGAAATCGCCTTGGTAAGGCGGATCGGTTTTCGCCTCCCTAAAGCAAAAAACTGCGGCAACGATTTGCTCATTCTGCATCAAACCTTAATAAGAAAAGCGAACCGCTCTGAACGATTGACAGGTGTTCGGATCGGTGTTCTTTACGTTTTTCATTGATTGCCATCCATAAGTTTTCAGCCTGACAGCCTCCTATACACATAGAACGCCCCTGCCGATTATTCGGCAGGGGCGTTCTCACTTATTTCATTTCACCAAACCATTTGGTATAGATTTTCTTGTATTCACCGGAGTCTTTCAGTTCCTTCAGGGCTTTATTTATGCCGTCCACAAGGTCTTTCTTGTCCTTCGGAGCTGCAATGCCGTAAAAGTCGCCTTTTTTCGGCGTGCCAACGGCTTTGGCATAGCTGGACCCTTTCTGTTTCAGGAAGTACTGAAGCACGGGCAGATCACTGATGACAGCATCAACGTTGCCATTTTTGAGTTCGATGCAGGCAAGATCCGACGTATCAAAATTCGTAACTTTGGCGCCTTCAATCTTTTCAGCTTCCTGGGCGCCCGTTGTGCCTAGCTGGACACCGATGCGTTTGCCTTTCAGATCATCAAAGGACTTGATTTCATTGTTGTCTTTCTTGACGATGACCATCAGTCCCGATTCATAATAGGGATCTGTAAAAAGGACCTGTTTTTTCCGTGCGTCCGTAATAGACATACCGGAAATGATTACATCAATATTGCCGGCATTCATGGCAGGAATCAAGGCATCAAAGCCCATGCCCTTGATGGTCACTTTTTCATAGCCCATCTTCTTACCAATGGCTTCTATGAGTTCCATATCAAACCCTGTCGGTTTATCCGCTTCTTCGCTGGGGAACTCAAAGGGGGCAAAAGAAGGGGCCGTCCCGACGACAAGTTCCTTCTTTTGGGGCGCGGCTGCCTTTTTGTCATCTTTGGCCGCATTGCCGCCGCAGCCAGCCACACCCAAAATAAGCGCTGCGAGGAGGCACATCATCTTCAGACTTTTTTTCATGGTTTTCATCCTTTCTTTCCCATCTTATTTCGTTTCTGCGCCAAACCATTTGTCATGGATCTTTTGATACTCGCCGGAATCCTTCAGTTCCTTGAGGGCTTTATTGAGTCCATCAATGAGCTCCTTTTTCCCCTTAGGTGCCGCGATTCCGTAAAAATCACCCTTTTTCGGGGTTCCAACGGTCTTTGCGTAGGAAGCGCCGCCCTTTTTAAGGAAATACTCCAGTACCGGCAGGTCACTGATAACGGCGTCCACATTGCCGTTTTTAAGTTCCAGGCAAGCAAGGTCCGACGTGTCAAAATTCGTGACCTTGGCACCTTCAATCTTTTCGGCTTCCTGGGCGCCCGTAGTGCCTAGCTGGACACCAATGCGTTTACCTTTCAGATCAGCAAGGGAATGGATAACCGTATTATCCTTACGAACAATGGTCATGAGACCGGATTCATAGTAGGGATCGGTGAAGAGAAACTGTTTTTTTCGCTCTTCCGTAATGGACATACCTGCCATGGCTACATCAATCTGGCCGGCATTCATGGCCGGGAAGAGGGCATCAAAGCCCATGCCCTTAATGGTCACTTTTTCATAGCCCAGCTTCTTTGCCATGGCCTTGATAAGATCCATGTCAAAGCCCGTGATTTCCCCATCCTTCCCATCAGGGAATTCAAAAGGAGCAAAGGAAGGTTCCGTGCCTACAATGAGTTCCTTCTTTTGTTGTGCCGCATCCTTACTGCCGGAATTTCCACACCCAGAAAGGCTGGTTACAACCACTGCAGCAAGAATGCCTGTTAAGGCCAATTTTTTCACCCAACTTTTCATCCGTCTCAACCCCTCATCTTATTTATAAATATACAATTCAGCTGACCTGGTCTTCGCCCCCACACTCGCCTGCTGGAAGGTTCGCTCCTAAGCGTTCCGGCTCCCCACTACTGCTCCTCTCGCATTTTGCGGCAGGTCTTACTTCTAAGCTGCACCGTGCTCACAGCGGATTCCGCTGCTTACGTGGATCGTTTTGCCTGCAACTGGCATCGACTTTCAACCACAGACCTGAATTGTATATTTATTTATTATAATGAGGAAGTTAAGGAAACGCAAGTATTTTTATTCATTTTTCACGAATTTTTTTCAGAGTGTTTTCAAGGTCAAATTTTTATAGTATACTATAAGCCCCGAGAGGATTTTGGCAGAAAAAAAAGGTGGGGCATTTTTCCCCTATTTTTCTATTTTATATGTAAAGGTCGTTTTACTATGCTGACGATACCCCAATTTTTGGAGTTTCCAACAACTGAAGACACCAGCGCTCTCGTATCCTTCTTTTTGAAGCTTCTGGAGCATAAAAACAAAGGACTCTTCCTCCACAGCCAGCAGGTTGCCAACTACGCTGTCTGCACCGCAATCAAGATGGGGCTTCCCCTGTCGGAAGTGGCTGCTATCAAAACCGCAGCACTCCTTCACGACATCGGCATGGTTTCCGTACCGAACACCATTCTTGCCAAATATCCCTATTTCAACGTCAAAGAACGGGCTGCGTACCGGCGTCACTGCCTGGCCGGCGCCAGTATGATGGAAAATATCCCGGGCTTTGGTCACATCATGAAGATGGTCCTCCATCATCATGAACATTGGGATGGCAGCGGTTATCCCAAACGCCTCAAAGGGGTGAACATTCCCTTGGGGGCCCGCATCATTGCCGTCTGTGACTATTATGATCGGCGCTGCAAGCCCTGCACCCATAACTGGCAGTGGCAGAGCGCTGTCACGCCAACAAGGATTCGTGACCTTTCCGGGATCTATTTTGATCCCGATGTCGTCAAAGCCTTCTTTGACGCGGTTGCGCAAAACGATCTGATTCTGGAACAAGGCTCGGCCCACGCTTAATGGAAAGTAAAAAAGAAATCGGCGATGGACTTACCGCCTTACCAAAGCGAAAGATTCGAAAGCAAAAGACCTAAGAAAAGATAACGAGAGCACTGCTCCGAACAATTGACACGCGTTCGGAGAGGTGCTCCCTTTTTATTGCTTACCATTTTTCGTTTGACAGTCTCCCGGTCTTTTATCCTGCCATCGCAGATGACATCAGCCAAGGACGGCCATCTTATCGTTGCGCCTTCCGCTTTACCCCTTACTGCTTGACCGCTAGAGCCGCAGACTCGCAGTCACCCTTTTCCGTCTTAACCAGCCGCCTCTGGCGTCCTTTACTTCACAATCTTCTTATCACTTCCATGGCCAGCTTTGACCGTTCACGCTCGCTTTCCAGCATGATGATCTGGAAGCAAAGAGGGGCTTTCCTTCATTTTTCCCGAGGCATAGCTCAGGCCATTGGCGCGCTCATCAAGGAAGGGCCGGTCAATCTGATGGGGATCACTCATAAGGATTATTTTTGTTCCCCTGCCGGCACAGGTAATGATGCCTTTAGCCTGCCTGGCGTCATATTCTGTGCTAGTCGATGATGAGGCAGGTCTTTTCAAGGGTGGTCCTGCTGCAGGTAAACCACTGGAAAAGCAGTTATATGTGGAGATTTGTCACCACAAGGGCGACACCGGAAAGAAGCAGGAAGAAAATGATGACGCGTCGGACGAGCGTCCCGCCTAGACGGGATGAAAGCATGGTGCCGCCCAAAAGCCCGGCCAGCATGAAAGGAACCAAGGTGAGGGAGATATTGAAAGTATCTGCCGTCAGGATTCCCGTCCGAATATAGATGGCAAATCGAAAAAGATTCGTCATAATAAAAAGGAGCGACAGATTGCCCCGAAAGGCTTCGAGGGAATTGGTCACACGGGCCATATAGATGCTGATAAGGGCACCGATGCCCAATAGACCGCTGATAAAACCTGCAAGGATAGCGATGAGCGCATGACTAAGAGCGCTCCCTGCCCCGCCTGCGGATTTTTTCTTAAGAAGCATTTGAAGAGCAAGGCCCATGGTAAGAAAGCCTAGGATAATCTTGATGAGAGCCGGATCACCCGCCTTGAGAAAGAATGTGCCAGGGATGATGCCAAGAATCATGAAAAAAGCCCCGGAGCCCCAGATTTTCACGGAAAGAGCCTTGTGATCATGAAAGACGAGGAGCAGGTTCGATATGAGACTAAGAGGCAGGTCAATGGGCGTAATGTAGATGTTATCCTGCCAGAAACTTAGAATGGAACTAAAGACCAGAGTGTTGGCAAATCCGCAGAGGCCTTTGACGAAGTAGGCCAAAAAGGCCGAAAAGGCATATAGCATGGATGTCACTTCTTTCAAAAAGGTTGAAGCCGTAGGCTAAGGCAAGAAAAGCCATCAAGCTATCACGAGCCTTCAGCTTTTTCTATTTCACACCTATGGTGCTGGCGGTCAAGCGGGAAAGATGGAAAGTGCTTTGATGCTAAAAGACCGTAACGCCGGACCCAAACCGCCCCCTGACGGGGGAACGGGTCCGAAATAATTCGCCCTCAACCATGTTTCTCGGACTTTTGTTGACGCTCCCTTCTTATTATTCGGAGAAAAATCGCGCCGAACACATAAACCGCACATGCCTCATCCTCAGCCTCTTATACACCTTCACATCTTCATCCACGGGATGCATGCCGTTGCGGCGGGCAACGTTCATGGAGGCTTCGTTGGTATCGCGGATGAGGGACGACACTTCGTCCGCTCCAAGATTATTAAAGGCATAATCCATAAAGGCCCGGGCTGCTTCCGTGGCATACCCATGATGCCAATAGAACCGCTCAAAGAGGTAGCCCACTTCAAGGACCTCCCCACCCCGCCAAGGCTGGTAGGTGAGGCCGCACTGACCGATGAAAGCGCCCGTTTCTTTAAGGATGACGGCATAAAGGCCAAAACCCCATTTTTCGTACCGTGCCAACTGGCGCGTAAGCCAGGCCGTTACTTCTTCGTCCGTAAAGGCGCCTTCATAGGCGTACATGGCTTTTTCGTCCTGTAAGGTCCGTTTGAGATTGATTTCGTCCTTTTCTGTTAAGGGTCTCAAGACGAGCCTTTTTGTTTCCAGTGTAAACAAAATGCACCTCATTTTTCTCATGAATTGACAGAGATTCCCTCTGTAAGCTATGATTTAGGGCAGCGACATTGTTGATAAATTCCCTTTAAGAAAGGATGGATCCATATGGCAAACTTTTGTCCTCAGTGCGGCGCTCCCCTGACGCCGACAAGTAAATTCTGCCCCCAGTGCGGCGCAAAGATTGCTGCCGCCGTGCTCCAAGAAACAGCGCTGAACGCGGACGCCCGTCAGGAAGCAGCCACAGCACATACGGCAGAGGAACAAGCACCTGTACAGCAGCCGGTTACGGAAACATCAAAAGAGGAATCCGTTTCTCCTCATTTTACCACACCGCAGTCCCCTCAGAAGCCCAAAAATGCGGAAGATTATCTGCAGATGCTGCGCGCCGACCTCACCATTGAAGGCCGCCTCAACCGCAAGCGCTATTGGGTCCGTACGGGGCTGTGCATTGTGCTCAACATCATGGCGGCCATCTTCATGGAGATTCCCGCAGAGCTTCCCATCTTTTTTGGGGCCATCCTGACCATCGCTGTTTCGATCTACCAAATCATGTTCACTGTGCGCCGTGCCCATGATCTTGGAAGATCCGGCTGGTATCTCCTTTGGAGCATCGTTCCCCTCGTCAACATTTATATTGCAATCCGTATCTCCTTCATTGAAGGCGAAAAAGGGCCAAATCGGTTCGGGCCGGATCCGCTCACCACGCCGGGGGCGTGGTGAGGATAACAACGCAAGCGTGAGCTTGCGTTATTTTGGGTTTGGGAAAGACTGTCTCTCTTATTTTTTACTCGAGGCAAAAAATTGCTCCGATTCATCATGGTTGTGAGTTTTGCGTTGTGAGTTATGAGTAAAAACCCCTAAAAATCCCCAACTCCGGCGCCAAACCGTGTCCCTGCGGGACTGGGCGCCGAACAAGTTTTTCGATAACACGATCCTGCAGCCGAATCGCTTCGACGGTGTCTTGCGATTAGCAGTTTTGGCCCATCGAAAAATGCTCCTCGCTCCCGCTCGTTTGGAGACGTCGGGCCCCCTTACTTTTTACTCGGAACAAAAATCGCTCCGAGTCGATGCAGTTACGTGCCTTCCTTGTTTGAGAAAAGATTCTTTTGAAAACAAGGAAGGCATGACGATTCGTAAGAAGTGGCGTACCACAATTTCATTTCTAAGACGCCCGAAAAAATACCGTCGTCGGACGGGCCGCTCCTAGGAATTTTTTCGGATGACAGAAGAAACCTTTCTCGCCTGCGGTCCCTATCGACCCATCCGCGTTGTCAAACGCGGCGAGCCTCCTAGCAGTACCCACTTCTAGTACGGCGTCGTCGGCCCGCTTCGCGTTTTTCCTTGCATCTGGGCCAATCTGGAGCCATATTCGAAAAGGCAAATGGGAAAAAGACCGGAAGGGAAAACGTAACGTTGCTTCCTAAATCGTCCTGGCTGGGGGCGGATTGCCGCTATGCGGCAAATGTGTTGTAGAGGTCACGTTTCGTGTCGATGAAAAACATTTCAAAGGCGTTTTTAAGGCAAAAGACCAAACGGCGACGGTTCGATGCATCCTGCATCGAGCCTAAAGAAACTGTGCGTAATGAGAACACCGCTCCGAACAATTGACACGCGTTCGGAGCGGTGCTCTTTTTTATTGCTTTCTCTTTTTCGTGTGGCAGTCCTTCTGTTTTTTGTTTTTCTTTCATTTCATTTTCTGCTGCAATTCTGCAACAATCTTCATGAATTCCTGAATCTTTTGGTCCAGGAGGGTATCGTTGCGTTTCAGTTCTTCGTTTTCGGCAATGAGCTGGGCTTTGCTGACGCCTTCGTACTGACTGGTGCGGCCGAGTTTGACGGAGACTCCGAAGTTCCACATGTTTTCGCCGCCCGTCGATCCGCCGAGGCTCAGTAAGGTGCGGTTATCAGACCGATAGAAGGCACCGATGGCAAGGGCCGTGTTGCCGCGGCAGCTGCCGGTACCAACGGCAAGGTCAAGTTTGTTGCCCCGATCAAAGTCAAGGGGATGGAGGGCTGCAAGGGCTGCGGCATGAGCGCCGACTTTATCGACGCGGTCATCAAGGCGTTCGACGCGGCTGCTGACGTCACGAACTTCTTTGGTCGCTTCATAGAGCTGACTGCCGTTGATGGCCTCTTTCGAAGTCGGGCTCACTTCCCCATCGGTGACGTTCGTGATCTTGTTGTGATTCATATCGATGCCGGGGTTGGAAATGGTCGGTCCGCCGTTCTTGATGCTGACTTTGCTGACGCTGATGTTGCCTTTGAGGGCGACGTTGACATTGCTGTCGGGCCGTTGCAATATTTTCGCTTCTTATAATGCGAAGCTTGCCGTCTTTTTCAAGTTTCGTTTCGCCTTTGTCGTCAGCTGTGAGTTTCGTTTTAATGACAGCGGGTCTTCCGGCATCGACAGCCTTTCCCGTATCGTTGATATCCGTGCCAGTGCTGCCCGCATCGGCATTCCCCGTATCGGTATTACCCGTTTCAGTGCCGCCTGCATCCGGTACTGCCGTATTGTCGTTCTTCTCTTCGTAGGTGACTTTGTCGGAACCGGAATCCTTATAGTTCGTGCTGATGGTCCAGTTGCCGCTGCCATCGTTTTCGAGTTTGATGCCATCACCTGCTTTGAGGCTGATGGACGTACCAGCCTTCTCCGTGGCGGCTGTGAGCTGGGCCACGTTGACGGCGTCCGTATCGGCAGAACCGGCGGCGACATAGGTAATGCGGCGCGTATTGATCTTTCCGTTGGCATCGGGGTCACCGACGGAGACGGCGGCTAAGGTCGGTTTCCAGACGTAGCTCGTGTCTGTGGCTGTGACGCGCAGACGAGGATGATTTACTTTGGTATTGTCGCCGTCGACAGCATTTTTCACCGTATTCTTGCTGCCCAGGACATAGATGTGCTAGCCATTTGTGACCGTATTATAGAACCCGTCGACGAAGTTCATCTGTGTGGCGCTGTCATTGAGTTCATTCGTGTTCCCCGTGAGAATGTTGCCAACGCCCATGACCTACGACAGATAGCCTTTATCGACTGTATTGGCCCCACCCATGACCATAACCTGGCCGCCGCTTTCGAGAATGGCTTTTTGCAGGAGCTGGGACAATTCATCCCATTTTCCTGCTTGGGCAAGGACAGGCGCTTGTCTTAGAATTTCATCGCTGCCCTTGACATCGCGATAGGAATGGGTGACCCTGTTCGCGGCACCGTAGATCAGGGCTAAATTGGCGTTTTCCGTATAGTTGACCTGCCCCACAATGGAACTTCCGCGCCATCAAAGGGATTGCCCCTTAACTTGACGCCGTTGAGGCTTCCCATGGTGACAACGGTGGGCGCCTTTTCTGCATTGCCATCTCCCGTAATTTGGACGGGCTGCCCATCTGGGCCAAGCAAGAAGCAAGGTCCGGCAATGGGATGTGTCAGATCCGACGTAACCAGCATCGTTAGCGTTGCTGTATAGGCCGGCAAGGCCGCCCCGCCAAGGATCATACCCAGCACGGCCGCCGTCAGGATGCGTACCAACTTTTGAGCCGCCACTTTGCCCCGCCCTTTGGCAAGTTCGAAAACAACGACATAGCCATTTCGAACGTGACTCCAGATGATTTTGCAGATTCGGTTCATACCTTGTCCTCCTCTTTTGAACCTCTTCAGGTAAAGAAAAGGCCAATCACCCCGATGATACGAAGCGTTCCCCTGGCCTTTCCCATTTTTCCCCGGATCCATTCCGGATATATTTTATATTTTCATCACATCATGTTATCATCAGAAAATAAACCCTTCTTTCTCTTAACAACTTGTTTTATTCTTATAAAGTCAAAGTCATCTATTTTTTTAGTTTTTACTCATTAATTTATCCTAGATGGCGATTTTTACTTTATTTAACGCTTTATGCAATAATTTCGCAATATTCTATACTGGCTAATATTTTCTTATTTTCCTACTTATCCAGCCGATGAATCAGCAAAAATTATGGGAACTCTTACTTCACACTTTTTCCATATTCCTGTGATAAAATAA
Organism: Acidaminococcus sp. BV3L6; assembly: GCF_000468835.1. NCBI lineage: Bacteria > Bacillati > Bacillota > Negativicutes > Acidaminococcales > Acidaminococcaceae > Acidaminococcus > Acidaminococcus sp. BV3L6. Next base: position 12,190 of record NZ_AWUR01000002.1, read on the forward strand.
GGCCATCTTGTATCATGTCAAAGAAAGGACGGTTCCCATGACGCTCTCCCTTCTCCTTACGGGATCGGTAATTCTCTTATCCCTCCTCATCAGCAAGGCCCTGCGCCATACGCCGCTGCCATCCCTGCTTCTATTCATTGCCTTGGGCATGCTCTTTGGCGAAAACGGGCTCTTCCACATTCCCTTCGATGATTACCAAGCCGTTGACATCATCTGCAGCAGTGCCCTTGTCATCATCATGTTCTATGGAGGCTTTGGGACAAGCCTCAAAGCGGCACGCCCCGTTCTCAGGGCGTCGGTCCTTTTATCGACGGTCGGCGTTGTCCTTTCTGCCTTAGGGCTTGCCGCACTCGCCCATTTCATCCTAGACCTGGGGGTTGCGGAAAGTTTCCTTATTGGGGCCGTCATTTCCTCTACAGACGCCGCATCGGTCTTTTCCATCCTTCGCGGCAGCCGTCTTTCCCTCAAATACCACACAGACTCCCTTTTGGAAATTGAGTCAGGATCGAACGATCCCATGGCCTTCATGCTGACCGCGGCTGCCATTGCTCTCATGACGGGGTCGGATTTTTCCCTGCCCCTTCTCATGGGAAAACAGATGATTATCGGCGCCGCCGCAGGCCTTTGCTTCGGCTTTGGCGCAGCTCGCCTTCTTTCGCGCAATGCCTTGGATGGCAGCGAGGCCCGAACCCTATTTCTCCTTTCCGTCATGCTTTTATCCTACGCCGTTCCTACCATACTTGGCGGCAATGGCTATCTGGGGACCTATCTTTGCGGGATTCATCTAGGAAACGCGCCCATGCCACAAAAGCGGAATCTGGTGCACTTTTTTGATGTCTTGACCCAAGTTGCCCAGGTCATGATTTTCTTTTTGCTGGGCCTTGTCGTAACGCCCGTGACGCTTCCCAGCGTCTTTGTGCCCGCCCTAGTGCTGACTGTATGTCTCACCTTCATTGTGCGGCCCGCTGTTGTGACGCTTCTCCTGCGGCCCTTTGGAGCTCCCCTTTCCCAAATACTTCTTACGAGCTGGGCAGGCCTGCGCGGCGCCGCGTCCATTGTATTTGCCATATCAGCCATTTTGGCCGGTGCGGAAACGACACTGAACCTCTTTAACCTCATTTTCTGCATGGTTCTCCTTTCCATCACCTTTCAAGGAACGCTGCTTCCCTGGGCGGCGAAAAAGTTTGCCATGATTGATCCAGCGGCGGACGTAGAAAAGACCTTTACCGATTACGAAGAAGACACGGATATCACCTTTGGTCACGTCCATGTCGACGAGCGCAGCGGTTGGAACGGGCGCACCTTGGCAGAGCTCAATGTCCCCGGTGACCTCATCGTCGCCATGATTGTCCGTGACGGAAAGGGCATCATCCCCACGGGGGCAGTCAGACTCGCTGCCGGCGACACGCTGATTTTGGGAACCCACGGCTTTACAAGCCGCGAATGGGCCCTTGAAGAAGAACGGGTTCCCGCCGGATCGCGCCTCATTGGCATACCCCTGGAGTCGCTTCCCCTTTCAAGCCGCCAGCGCATCCTGCTGATTCGGCGGGGTCTCAAGACCCTCATTCCGACAGGATCAAGTGTCATCAAAGAAGGGGACCATCTGGTTCATCTAAAAGACGCGGAACACTTCAAAAAAGGATGAAAGAAGGGGAAGTGCCGTGATATACTGGTAAAAAGTACCCAAAAAGGAGATGGTTCCCGTGATTCGATCCATGCGCCGCTTCAAACAGGCTCTCCCCCTTGATGCCTGTAAGGAAGTCCTCAAAAACGGCAGACGAGGCGTCCTTTCTGTCATCGGTGATGACGGCTATCCCTATGGCGTTCCCATCAACTACGTCTATGATGAAAAAGAAAATGCCCTCTATTTCCATGGTGCCAAAGAAGGTCATAAGATTGACGCCATAAAAAAGAGCGGCAAAGTATGCTTTACTGTTTTTGACGAAGACTATAAAGAAGATGGCGACTGGGCGTACTACGTCAAGAGCGTCATCATCTTTGGCCGCGCAAAGGTTGTCGAGGACGAAAAAGAAACCCTGCGCATGACTCGCCTCATTGGCCTCAAGTACTACCCTACCGTCAAAGAAGTGGACGCCATCTTGGAACGCACCCGCGGCCGCGTGCAGGGCGTGCGGGTTGACGTAGAAAAGATGACGGGAAAGCTGGTACATGAGAAGTAATTTTTAGCCAGCGCAAAATTTACGCTGGCTAAAAGAATGGAAAGGCTGTCTCGCGCCTTCGGTGCATGTCGTCAAGCGAGAAAGACGAAAACGCTTTGATGCTAAACCGTGAGGGAAAAACTGTGAGACCGGGCGCCAAACCGGTCTCCTCATCCACCACCTACTCCCGCAAACAAGTTTGCTAGTTACACCCCTACTAAGAAAGTCTATTCGAAACTTCGTCGTACACGAACACGTATCCGCTGCTTTTAGCATCTGCCTGATACTACGTTAGGCGGATGTAAGAGATAAAAGAGCTCTGTGTTCCGCAGTCTTACATTGGAGCGTTCCCTGGATAAGTCCTCTGCACGATTTCTCGCTTCGCCGTTTTAGTACATTTTACGGCTTGCAAATCAATCGGCGATAGACTTACCGCCTTGGCAATGGGGGTCGGCTTTCGCCGTTTCCAAGGCAGAATATTGTAAGGTAAAAAACCAAGAGCCCAAAACCGAACGTAGACAGAGGTTCGGT
>NZ_AWUR01000003.1:0-42873 GCF_000468835.1 Acidaminococcus sp. BV3L6
GCAAAAAGAGGTGAGCCTATGACATCAATCTTTGACCTGGCCATTTTTCTTGGCGGTGACGGTGTTATTTTTCAGGTATTTTTTGGCATGGCCTGGACTGGACAGCGGGACGCGGCCTTTTATGTAGGTCAGAAAGTGGGGAGCCTGCCAGGCTTTATTTGGAATGCAAAGGATATGACCCTTTCCTATGAAGGAGAAACGTATGGCTATACTTCCTTTGGTATCCCCCAGGGAACTTGTTTCCTTATAAAGAAGGAAGACATTCAAAAAAAGCTCATGGCTGCTGCTCTCGATGCCTCACCGGATATTATCCAGCTCTACACCAAAAGCGGCGGCATCTCCTTTTTCAATCAAACGAGCCGCCGCTTCCTGGGAATTCCCCTTGAAGACAGTGTGGAAGGACAGGCTCTCCTTGATGTTTTTTCCTTGGATCCGGATTACAGTTCTGTCTTTACAGCTCTTAAAAGCGAAAATCCCGTCCATCACCGCTACGACTCCTACAAGTCAACGACTGGAAAGGAGCTCATGACCGTTGTAGAAGCAGAACCTGTCTTTGACGAAAAGGGCAGTCTGATTGGGGCCTTTTCCGTGGAGCGGGACATGAAGTCTGTCAAGACTCAGCTACAGGTTCTTCATGAAGTGGAAGCCATCCTGATGCGGCATCTGACAGAAGATTTTACCGTCAAAAGTGATGCCCACTACACCTTTGACGATTTTATCGGGTCTTCAAGCGTTCTTCGGGAAACCCTTCGCCTTGCCCAGAAAATGGCGCTTCGGGACATGAACATCCTCATTGAAGGGGAAACGGGGACGGGAAAGGAAATCCTTGCCCAGAGCATCCATCAATATAGCTCCCGGAAGAAGGAAAAATTTATCGCCGTGAACTGTGCGGCTTTTCCGGAAACCCTCATTGACAGTATGCTCTTTGGTACGGTCAAGGGTGCTTTTACAGGCGCCACGGATAAGATTGGTCTCATCGAAGCGGCAAATCACGGAACCTTGTTTCTCGACGAAGTGAACTCCATGAGTCCTCTCATGCAGGCAAAATTGCTCCGCGTCCTGCAGGAAAAGACGCTGCAGCGGATAGGAAGTACCCGTTCTATTCCCATTGATGTCCGGATCCTTTCCTCATCCAATGAGGATGTGTATCGCTTAAGTCAAGAGGGGAAGATGCGTCAGGATCTGTTTTATCGTTTATCTTCCCTTATCCTTGAAATTCCGCCTCTCCGCAGACGGATGGAAGATCTGCCGGAGCTCGTCCAATATTTTATCGACCACCATCCACATCTGACGGCTCAGCCCATCCATGAACTAACGTCCAAGTTTTGGCGCCGTCTTTTGGAACATGATTGGCCAGGCAACGTGCGGGAACTCTTTCATATCTTGAGCTATGCCATCAGTGTATCCCAAAATGGCATACTCGATGAACGTGATTTTCCCTCTTATTTTCTGCGTCATTCCGCTCCTTTGGAACGAAAGGAAACCGGACGGGAAGAGATGGATCCGGTTCCTGCAGCAGTGGGAAGGACCTTTGCCGAGCAAATGGACGATTTTGAACGGAACCTTTTGTGGAATACCTATCTATCCTGCGGGAAAAACGTAACAAAAGCAGCGGAGGCCCTAGGTCTTACGCGGCAAAATTTCCAGTATCATATGAAGAAGTTCCAGGAAACGGAAAGCGGGGATAGGCTATTAGATAAATAGAAATATTGGCGCCAGAAAATCTTGCTGCAAAAAATTCTTCTAAGAAAAAAGTAGGAAGCGCTTGGAATGATGGGAAAATGAATTCATGCCAAGCGCTTTTTGTACAAGATCTGCAAGATAAGTAACAGAACCTATTGGCTTGGCAGACCCCTGAACTCTTTTTTTAGTTGGCATGGCTTTTGCAATATACTTTAGTAAAGAAATGGCTGACTTAGCCAAAAGAAGAGGGAGGGTCATGGGGCATCCCGTCCGCTTTCTTGGTAAAACCTTGTATGTGCCCTTGGAGGTTGAAAGATCATGGATGGAAAGAAGGAAAGAGCTGTACGCTGGGATGTGTTCATTCCCTGCTTCCTTGTGATTGGCGGCGCCGCCATCTTAGGTGTTGTCAATAATGCATGGCTGACAAAAGTTACGTCCGCTATTTTTGGCTGGTCATTGGAAACGTTTGGATGGCTCTATCAATGGGTCGCTTTAGGGACGTTGCTCCTCATTACAATCTTGGCATTTTCTCCCCTGGGCAAGATTCGCTTCGGCGGGCCCCATGCCAAGGCAAAATTTTCCTTTGGCGCTTGGTTTGCCATGACGCTTACCGGTGGAATTGCAACTGGCCTCATTACCTATGGTGTCAATGAACCTATCATTTATTTGGGAAATATCTATGGTGAACTGGAAGGCTCGGGGATTGAGCCCTATTCCCAAGAAGCTGTCTTTTTTTCCATGGCCCGCTGCTTCTATAACTGGACCTTCATTCCCTATGCCATGTATGCCTTGAGCGGTGTGATCATTGCCTACATGTATTACAATCGGCATGAAGAACTTTCGGTCTCTGCTTCCCTAACACCTTTATTCGGGGAAAAGGTAACAAAAGGCGTCTTTAAGTCCGTTGTCGATACTCTTTCCGTCCTAGCCATTGGTCTTGGTCTTGCGGCTTCCTTAGGCGCGGGCCTTGCCCTTGTTGGATCTGGCCTTACCGCCGCTTATGGTATCAGTCAGGGTCCTTCTGTCTGGATCATCCTGACGGCTATTATTACGGCGACGTTCACAATTGCTTCGGTTCTTGGCATTGATCGGGGAATCAAGTGGCTGGCCAACCTGACGACAAAGATTTTTTATTTGCTGCTTTTCCTGCTTATTATCATTGGCCCGACGGTTTATATCTTGAACCTAGCCAATGTAGGTGTGGGCTACTGGCTTGACCGTTTTTGGACATGGGGGCTTGATCCCTATATTGCAGGCGGCAAGGCGCTTGTGACCTGGTGGACCATGTATGACTGGGCCATTTGGATTGCCTATGCACCGCTCATGGGGATTTTCTTTGCCATGATCGCCTATGGCCGCACCGTTAAGCAATTTTTGCTCATCAACTGGATCTTGCCGGCCGTCTTTGGCCTTGTTTGGTTTGCCGTTTGGGGCGGCACCGCTCTTGATTGGCAGCTTTCCGGCCGTGTTGACATCGTAGGGGCCATTAAGACCGGCGGCGCCGTGGCTGGGATCTGGACCTTCCTTCAGGCAATTCCTTTGGGATCGCTCCTGGTTCCTGTTATCATTGTCACACTCATCGCTGCCTTCTCTACGACGGCCGATACGATGTCCACGACGATTGCCGCACTTTGCACGGCTGGTGCCCGTCACGATGAGGAACCGGCTCTTTGGCAGAAGGTGGTCTGGGGCGTTTCCATCGGCGCCATTGCCTGCATCATGGTTGCTTTTGGCGGCGGTGCCCAAGGAGTTGACGGGGTCAAGTTCCTTGCAGCCTGTGGGGGATTTGTGGTTCTAGCCATCTTTATTCTTCAGGTACTGGCTGCTGTCAAGGTCTTCTTCTTCGACAATCAGACGAAAAAGGATATTGTAGACAGTGTTGACCAAGTAGAAAGGGAAGGAAAGTGATCGTATGGGAGCGATTTGTCTGGGCAAACACCTCTGCCTCAATCAATTTATAGACATTGTTCGCCGTCACGCCAAGGTGGAATTTTCGGCAACTTATCGAAACCGGGTCAATGCGTCCCGGGCTTTGGTGGAAAAATGGGTGGATGAAGAAAAAGTCATGTACGGGGTGACAACCGGTTTTGGTGCCCTTTGCACCAAAGCCATCGATAAGAAGGAAACGGCCCAGCTCCAGACCAATATCATCCTTTCCCATTCGACATCTGTGGGGGCGCCCCTTTCAGAAGAAGTGGTACGGGGCACGCTGCTTATGATGCTCCAGAACTTGGGACAGGGCTATAGCGGTGTGCGCCTGTGCGTATTGGAGCAGATCCGGCAGTGCCTCAATCTCGGAGTGATCCCCTGGGCCCCGGGGGAGGGAAGTGTCGGCTATTTAAGCCCTGAGGCCCATATGGCCCTTGTCCTTACGGGGCGAGGGAAGGCGTGGTCAGGCGGGGAGCTTTTATCTGGTGCGGAGGCGCTTAAGAAAGTCGGCCTTTCTCCTCTTGAACTATCAAGTAAGGAGGGGCTTGCGCTCGTTTCGGGAACGACATCACCGACTGCAATGGCAGCCATCGCTCTTTATGATTTCCTTAAGGCGGCCAGAACGGCTGATGTTATTGGCGCCATGAGTGTAGAAGCCCTCGAGGGCGTCATGAATGCTTTTGATGAGCGGGTCATGTCTGTGCGCCCTCATCTAGATCAAGGAAAAACAGCGGAAAACGTCAGAAATTTTCTTGCTGATTCTGCTGTCATCAAAAAGGCGGCAGGAAGCCGGGTTCAGGATGCCCTTTCGCTGCGCTGTATTCCCCAGCTTCATGGAGCAGCAAAAAAGACATTGAACGACGCGCTCGTAAGCATCGAAACGGAGATCAATTCCTGCTGCGACAATCCAATTATCTGGCCAGGGAAGAAGGACGCTGACGTTATTTCAGCCTGCAATCCGGATTCTTCCTACGTCGGGCTTGCCATGGATTCATCTGTTATCGCAGCCACCATGCTGGCAAAGATGTCGGAGCGGCGAAACAATCGTCTGATTGATGGCAGTCTTTCAGGTCATCCATGGTTCCTGATCAAAAATCCGGGCCTTAATTCCGGTCTTATGATTCCTCAATATACCCAGGCTGGTCTTCTCAACGAAATGCGCATCCTGTCAACCCCGGCAAGCATTGACAATACACCGACTTGCGGCAATCAAGAAGATTACGTGGCCATGGGGTATAATGCAACCAAAAAAGCGCTCATTGCAGCAGAAAAACTTGAATATATCCTTGCCATTGAACTCCTGTCTGTTTATGAGGCCCAGCCATTTGTTCAACCTGGTATCAAGCGGGGAAAAGCGTCTGCTAGGATTTTAGCGGAAATTGGCAAGAAAGTACCCGTCATGGAAAATGATATGTTCCTTTATCCCCATATCGAGTGGCTGCGGGATATGATCCATGAAGGCAGGATCATCGACTGGGCAGAAAAAGGGATGGGAAAGAAACTGAACTGAAACAGAGGACGACTGTTGATACGGGACCACAAAGAAATGATGCGTTCATTTCTTTGCGGTCCTATTTTTGTGTGATATGCTGGGAGCGGTATAAAAAGCAGGGAGAAGGAGAAAGTTTACGTTCTTTTTACTCATTGATTGATGAAACATTCCTTCTATATGGAAAAAGGGGCACCATTACTTATGACGTGTATGGGCATCCAGAACGAAAAAATGCTAAATAAGGGAGTAAAAATGGACTTTATAAAATTTAAAGAAAATTAAGAGGGAAAATAGAAAAGAAAATAAACTCTTTATTATTCGATATGATATAAATAAAAATATAAGTAATACCTATTATATTCGTAATTTTACATTTGAGAAAAAGCAAATCATCTAAAATGATAAACTGTATACAGAATGCAGTTATAAAGAAATAATGGCTCTGTGAGCCTTTTGTGACGGTAAAAGTGCTTTAGCGTGGTATATCATTGTCTTTCGTCAAAAAAATTCGGCTTTTTGCAGAAAAGAAAAATAACTGACAACAAAAATCTTTTTGACGTTTTTTTGTCAGACACTGACTAAAATGAAAACGTAAATTAACAGGAAGTTGAGCAGGCAGCTTCCCGATGATTTGATTGGTACGGAAAAACCAAAATGAAAAGGAGTTGAGGATTACATGGATATTTTGACCAACCCAATTGTCATATCTGTTGTTGTCATGTCTGCCCTCTGCTTGATGAAAATGAACGTACTGCTGGCCATCCTGATTTCCGGTGTCATTGCTGGATTGACGGGCGGCATGGATCTTCCCAAGACATTCAGCACCCTTATTGCTGGGATGGGGGGAAACTCGGAAACGGCTTTGAGCTACATTCTGCTGGGAATCTTGGCCGTTGCCATTGGCCGCTCCGGGTTGGCTGATATTGCAGCCCGCAAGATTGCAAAGGCTGTCGGCACAAAGAAGATCCTTTTCTGCTTCACCATTGCTTTCTTTGCCTGCTTCTCCCAGAACTTGATTCCTGTTCATATTGCTTTCATTCCTATCTTGATCCCGCCCCTGCTGCACGTTATGAACAAAATGAAGCTGGACCGCCGTGCCGTTGCCTGTGCACTGACCTTCGGCCTGAAAGCTCCGTATGTTTCCCTGCCTGTTGGGTTTGGTCTGCTTTTCATGACCATCATCAAAGATCAGATGGTTGCCAATAAAGTGGATGTAGGAATTGGAGATATTTCTTCCGTTATGTGGATCGGCGGTGCTTCCATGCTTGTGGGTCTTGTCTTGGCCGTTATGCTCTATGGCACGAGAGACCGTGAATATGAAGATCTGCCCATTGCTGGTGCCAATGAAATTTCCGAAGAAGATGTCAAGATGTCGGCTGATTGCTGGAAGGCCCTTGCTGCTGCCATCGTTGCCTTTGTTGCCCAGCTTCATTTCGAATCCCTGCCGATTGGTGCTTCCTGTGGACTTCTTGTCATGATCCTTACGGGTGCCATCAAATGGAAAGAAATCGACAAATACGTTGATGGCGGCGTTGCCATGATGGGCTTCATCGCTTTCGTTATGCTCGTAGCTGCTGGCTATGCTCAGGTCCTTCGTGAAACCCACTCTGTGGAATCCCTTGTCAATGCGACGACGGCTGTCATCAACACCAAGCTGAGCGGTGCTATCGTCATGCTCCTTGTTGGGCTGCTCATCACTATGGGGATTGGGACTTCCTTCGGGACCATCCCGGTTGTCGCCTCCATTTACATTCCTATGGGCTACAAACTTGGTTTCTCGACTGGCTCCATCATCCTGCTCATCGGTATTGCTGCCGCTTTGGGTGATGCTGGCTCCCCGGCTTCTGACTCTACCTTGGGCCCGACGTCCGGTCTGAATGCAGATGGTCAGCACAACCATATTTGGGACACCTGTGTACCTACCTTTATCTTCTACGATATTACCCTGCTGATTGGCGGCGTCATTGGCGCCATGATTCTCGGGTAAGGCTTTACCTGGCCGGCTGCCCCTTCCCTGCAAAGAGGCAGCCGATTCCTTTGGAAATTCTCTCTTTTGTAATGCTGGATCCATACATTCCATAAACCATGTGCTTATCTTGTAAGGAGGATGACGAACAATGCTGTTGAAAGATGTAAAGAACATTAAAGAAGTAGTCCTGACCGGAAATGACCTTTCCCTCGAAGAATTGGTGGCTGTCAGCCGCTACGACGCCAAGATCAAGGTCGATCCTGACGCTATTGACCGCATCAAGGCTTCCCGTGCCCTTATCGATGATATCGTAGATAATGAAAGAGTTGTTTACGGGGTGACAACCGGGTTCGGTTCCCTTTGCCGTGTTTCCATTTCCAAGGAAGACTGCAGCCAGCTCCAGGAAAACCTCATCCGCACTCATTCCTGCGGTTATGGCAATCCCCTGTCCCGTGAAGTGACCCGCGCTGCCATGCTGATCCGCGCCAATGCTTTGGTCAAAGGGTACTCCGGTATCCGTTTGGAAACTTTGAATGTTCTCGTCGATATGATCAACAAGGGTGTTCATCCCTATATTCCCGAAAAAGGGTCCCTCGGGGCTTCCGGTGACCTTGCTCCGTTAGCTCATATGGTCCTTCCGATGCTTGGATTGGGTGATGCTGAATATCAGGGCAAACTGATGAGCGGCAAGGAAGCCATGGATCGCGCTGGGATCCCGACCATCCGCCTTGTTGCCAAGGAAGGTCTGGCCCTCATCAATGGGACTCCGATCCTGACGGCTATGGGTACCTTCGCCCTTTGGGATGGCATGCTCCTTCTCAAGCAGAGTGATATCGCTGCTGCCCTTACGATGGAAGCTAACCGCGGCATCATTGATGCTTTTGACGAACGGCTCCATACGATCCGTCCTCATCGCGGCCAGCTTGATACGGCCTACAACATCCGCAGCCTCCTGAAAAACTCTACCTACGTTACCCATCAGGGGGAACTGAAGGTTCAGGATCCGTACTCCCTCCGCTGCGTACCGCAGATCCACGGCGCCAGCAAGGATGCCCTGGGCTTTGTCAAAGAAAAGGTTGATATCGAAATCAACTCCGCTACGGATAACCCCATTGTCCTGCCTGATGGCGCAGTCATCTCCGGAGGCAACTTCCATGGTGAACCGATGGCCCTTCCTTTTGACTTCCTTGGTATTGGTCTTTCGGAAATTGCCAACGTTTCGGAACGTCGTTTGGAACGGACCATCAACAACTCCCTCAGTGGGTTCCCGTCCTTCCTCGTTGCTCATCCGGGCCTGAACTCCGGCTTCATGATCACCCAATATGCAGCCGCTGCCCTTGTCAGTGAAAACAAGGTTCTTGCCCATCCGGCATCGGTCGACTCCATCCCAAGCTGCGAAAATCAGGAAGATCTTGTTTCTATGGGCGCTGCGGCAGCCCGCAAAGCGGGAGAAATCTGCTTCAACGTCCGCCGCGTGATTGCAACGGAAATCCTCGCCGCCTGCCAAGCTATCGACCTGCGTGCTGGTGAAGGCTTCAAACTGGGTGATGGTACACAGGCTGCTTACGACACGGTTCGTAAGACCAATGCCTTCATCGCTTATGATAAGGATATTGAAATGTTCAAGGAACTCGAAAAGATTACGGACGTCGTCAAGCGTGGTGACATCCTTGAAGCCGTTGAAGATAAGGCAGACCTCAAGTTCTTCTGATCCATACTTTGAACCGGAGTTATCGGTTACACAAGAGCAGCGGCCTTGGGCGGCTGCTCTTGTTCATAAGGCGGAAAAGTACTTCCTTTTTGGACGGTTTTTCTGACGGTGAAGCGTTTTTCCGTCAAAAAACAGTCGGAAATATTTTTAAAATGATTTTCTTTGACTGTTCAAATTCGACGTTTTTTAGATGATGAATCGATAGAATAAGGTCGTAAACGAGATGGGGGAAAAGCCCCGTTCATCAGGATATCGTGTGAAAGAAGGAGTGGTTACGACATGAAAAATGCTGATATCGCAAAGGCAATGACAATCAAACTGGAATTCCCCAATGGACTTCCTCCGAAGAAACCTTTCCAGGAAGGCATCCGCAGAGCCCCTGACCGCGGCTTCCGCCTCAGCCCTGCCCAGACTGAACTGGCACTGAAAAATGCCCTGCGCTACATTCCTGAAGAATATCATGATGAACTCATCCCAGAGTTCCTCGAAGAATTGACGACTCGCGGCCGTATCTATGGCTATCGTTTCCGCCCGGAAGGCCGCATCTATGGCAAACCAATTGATGAATATAAAGGAAAATGCACGGAAGGCAAAGCTTTCCAGGTCATGATTGACAACAACTTGGACTTTGAAGTTGCCCTCTATCCGTATGAACTGGTCACCTATGGTGAAACAGGATCCGTCTGCCATGACTGGATGCAGTACCTTCTGATCAAACGCTACTTGGAAGAAATGACACAGGATCAGACCCTTGTCATGGAATCCGGTCATCCCCTGGGCCTCTTCCGTTCTAAACCGGAAGCTCCGCGTGTCATTATTTCCAACGGTATCATGGTTGGCGAATATGATAACCTCCATGATTGGGAAATCGCCGAAGAAATGGGCGTTGCCAACTATGGTCAGATGACTGCTGGCGGCTGGATGTATATTGGCCCTCAAGGGATTGTCCATGGGACCTTCAATACGATCCTCAACGCCGGACGTATGAAACTGGGGATTCCAGAAGATGGGGACCTGGGCGGCAAACTCTTTGTCACGAGCGGCTTGGGCGGTATGAGTGGCGCTCAGGGCAAGGCGGCTATCATTGCTAACTGCGCAGCCATCATTGCTGAAGTCGATGCATCCCGCATCAAGACCCGTCTTGATCAGGGCTGGATTACGGGAGTCTCTGATTCCATTCCGGAGGTCATCAAATTGGCTCAGGATGCAATGGCTAAAAAGGAAGGCAAAGCCTACGCTTATCATGGGAACATTGTCGACCTTCTTGAATATATCGCTGACCATGATGTCCATGTTGACCTTGTGTCCGACCAGACCAGCTGCCACAACGTATATGACGGCGGATACTGCCCGCAGGGCCTGACTTTTGAAGAACGTACGAAGATGCTTGCCGAAGATCCCAAGCATTTCCGTGAACTCGTTGATAAGACCCTCCATGCCCATTACAATGCACTGAAACGTATTACCAGCAAAGGAATCTATTTCTTTGACTATGGCAACTCTTTCATGAAAGCTGTCTTTGATTCCGGTGTAACGGAAATCTCCAAGAACGGCGTTGATGATAAGGACGGCTTCATTTGGCCGAGCTATGTCGAAGATATCATGGGACCGCAGCTCTTTGATTACGGCTATGGCCCGTTCCGTTGGGTCTGCCTGAGCGGCAAGCCGGAAGATCTGCATAAGACCGATATGGCTGCCATGAGCTGCATCGATCCGAACCGTCGCTATCAAGATCGCGATAACTACATCTGGATCCGCGACGCTGAAAAGAACAAGATGGTCGTTGGTACCCAGGCCCGTATCCTCTATCAGGATGAAATCGGCCGTGTCAATATTGCCCTCAAGTTCAATGAACTGGTCCGCAAAGGTGAAATCGGTCCTGTCATGATGGGACGTGACCATCACGACGTATCCGGTACGGACTCCCCGTTCCGTGAAACGAGCAACATCAAAGATGGCTCCAACGTTATGGCTGATATGGCCGTTCAAACTTATGCGGGTAACGCGGCCCGCGGCATGAGCCTTGTTGCCCTCCACAATGGCGGCGGCGTCGGGATTGGTAAAGCCATCAATGGCGGCTTCGGCCTTGTTCTTGACGGCAGCCACAGAGTTGATGAAATCATTCGCAGCGCACTGAGCTGGGATGTTATGAGCGGGGTTGCCCGCCGCAGTTGGGCCCGCAACGAACATGCTATGGAAACGGCTGTTGAATTCAATGGTACCCGCGCTGGGATTGGGCACCTGACGATTCCTTACTTGGCTGATGATAAGAAGGTCAAGGAGGCTGTTGCCAAGGTATATCCGACGGCTCATGTCATCAAAGATTGAGTTTCCCTTCAATTCCTCTTCAACTTCATCATTTTGGTCGGGAGATTGCTGCCTTAAGGCGGCAATCTCTTTGACGATATGATGGGGGAGTCTTCTCCCCCCCTCTGAAAAAGGAGCCCACTATGACGAAAAAAGTATTGATTCGCAATGCATCCCAAATTGTGACGCCCCAAGGCCATTCGGCCTGCTTTGGCAAGGCAATGGGTGATGTCAAGGTCTATGAAAATACTTCCATCTTTATCGAGGATGGAATCATCAAAGGAATTGGTGACCCAGCCCAATGGGAAAAGGAAGTTCCCCGGGAAAACCAGATCGATGCTGCTCACAAAGCGGTCCTCCCCGGATTTGTTGATTCCCATACCCACCTTGTTTTTGGCGGATATCGTCCAGATGAATTTCTCTGGCGTATGGGCGGGATGAGCTATATGGACATCATGAACCGCGGCGGCGGAATCATTAACACCATGAAAGCAACTCGGGAAGCGTCGGAAGCGGAACTTGCCGATCATGCCATGGACCATCTCAAGAAGATGCTCGCCATGGGTGTGACTACGGTCGAAGCCAAAAGCGGTTATGGGCAGGACTACGACACAGAAATCAAGCAGCTTCATGTGACGCGGAAGCTGAATGCTTCCCAGCCGATTGAATTGGTTTCTACCTTCCTTGGGGCCCATGCGGTCCCGCCTGAATATAAAGGGCGCAGCAAAGCGTTTCTGGATTTCCTCCTAAAGGAAGTCATGCCTGTTGTCAAAAAGGAAAACCTTGCCGAATTTTGCGATATTTTCTGTGAAGAAGGGGTTTTCTCCGTTGACGAAAGCCGTCAGTACCTTAAGAAAGCCCGGGAGATGGGGTTCAAGCTCAAGATCCACGCAGATGAGATCGTATCCCTTGGCGGTTCGGAACTTGCTGGTGAACTTAAAGCCACAAGTGCAGATCATCTCCTTCACGCGTCCGATGCAGGCATCAAGGCCATGGCTGAAAATGGTGTCGTTTCGACCCTTTTGCCGACGACCGCGTTCTGCTTGCGTGAACCTTTTGCCCGGGCTCGGGAGATGATTGACGCGGGTTGTGCCGTGGCGCTTGCAACGGATTTCAACCCGGGAAGCGGCTTTACCTTCTCCGTACCGCTCATGCTTGGCCTGGCTGTGATCTATATGCATATGACGGCCGAGGAAGCCATTACGGCCCTTACTTTGAATGGGGCTGCTGCCGTAGGGAGAGCTGACCGGATTGGGTCCATTGAAGTCGGTAAACAGGCAGATCTGACGATTCTTCAATATCCTTCCTATAAGTTCCTCCCCTATCATACAGGCGTCAACATTGTAGAAAAAGTCATCAAGAAAGGTGAGCTCGTTCATACGGCTTCCGTTTAATCAAAGGAGGCTCCTGCTTTCGGGTGGGAGCTTCCTTTTTTGCCTTTTTGCGCGGCGCAAGGCTTTTGTATGCTACTTCTCTAAAGACGTAAGGAAAAGCTTCGATCATCCAAACTGCAAATTGCGGAAACGGTAGGAAATAAGCCAACGTTACGACCGGATTCCTTTGTCATATCGGCGTTTTTATATTATAATGGAGGAGACTTTGAGTAATGACATCTGATGCGGATGCGTGCCGGATGATTGGAGGGAAAGGGATCATGGCGCATACTCTTGAGGCGCGTTTTTTAGGCGCACCAGTAATCAAAAAAGATGGGCAGGAAGTCTTTTTTCCGTACAATAAAGTGAATGCCCTCGTATATTATATTCTCGTCAAAGGAACGGTCATGCGTGATGAGCTGAGTGGAATCCTTTGGGGGGATAAATCCGATGCCATTGCTAGGAAAAATCTCCGCAATGCCATTTATGAAACGAAA
Source organism: Acidaminococcus sp. BV3L6 (assembly GCF_000468835.1). Classification (NCBI taxonomy): domain Bacteria; kingdom Bacillati; phylum Bacillota; class Negativicutes; order Acidaminococcales; family Acidaminococcaceae; genus Acidaminococcus; species Acidaminococcus sp. BV3L6. The sequence goes on from NZ_AWUR01000003.1 coordinate 12,962, forward strand.
AAGCTCTTGGGACCCAATGTCTTTGTCTCCCCACGGAAGGCGATTATCAAGGTCAATCCGGACATTGACTTTAAGGTGGACGTTACGGAATTTGAAAGGGACCCGGGCAACCAGCTGGACCTTTACCAAGGAAGTTTCCTCCAAGGTTTTTATGTGAAGGATTCCCCGGAATATGAATCCTGGTATCTTACGGAACGTGACCGTCTTGAAGGCCTTTATCTGGACGTTCTTTTTCAAAAGCTCAAGGAAGCTGTTGCCATTGGCAACATGGCCAAAGTCACGCGCTACGGCCGGCAGCTCATTACCCATAACCCCTATGATGAAAGCATCTATATCCTCTTGCTGCGTACTTATTGTGAGCAGGGCAATATGCGGCAGGCGTTGGAGCTTTACGATGAGATGAAAAAACTCTTCCGTGAAGAACTCCAGAGCAGCGTACCGCCGGAAATTGAAACCATGATGAAGGAGGCTTCGGCAAAAGAAGCCAAGGGACATTCCACCTTGAGCAGCCTGGGACCGAATGTTTTGGGGCGGGAAAAAGAAACCCAGCTGCTTCGGAACCAACTGGATCGCTTTGTGAGGGCGGGGGAAAACACAGCCATATTCCTTTATGGCAATGCGGGCAGCGGCAAGACCCTTGTGAAAGATGCGGCTTTGGATCAGCTGCCTCCGGAATTTGCTATCGTCCAGACCAATTGCTTTCAGCCGGAACGCAATATTCTCCTACGTCCGTGGACAAGCATCCTTGATGCGCTGCGCAGCCTGATCCAAAAGGAACATATTCGGGTCTCCACCATCGATCCCAACCGGATCTACAAACTTTTTCCACAGTTTGACGTGACGGATGGACATGAATCAGGTCTTGGCGAAATCAAGGAAATGCTGAAATTTGATGCCATTTTCCATACCTTTTATTCCCTTTTGGAAGAAGTGGCGGCTGCAAGACCGTTCGTGATTGTTTTTGAAGACCTGCAGTGGATGGATCCCTTCAGTCTGTCGCTTCTGACAAGCCTGATCCTTCATCAAAAATCCCATCGCTTCCTCTTTTTTCTCACGGCTCGCAGCAGTGAGGACAAGGACTTTCAGCAATTTGTCTCAACCGTTTCCATGTATGAAAAAGTGCACCGTGTGGAGCTTTTGCCCTTGACGAAGGACACGGTCAAGGCTGTCAGTGAAGCCTCCCAACCGGGCGTTCCCCTTACAGACGACATCATTAGTCAACTCCTTGCGGATTCGGAGGGCAATCTTTTTCTTCTCAAGGAATACCTTATGGCCTTGAAAACGACGGGGAGCCTCGACAACTTGACGGAAAATGTTCGAACCATTTTCCGCAATGGCTGTGCTGCTCTGTCCGATGAAGAGCGCAAGATTCTTGACTTCATCGCTCTTTTCTACGACGGCGCGCCGCTGGCCATGATTTCGGAATATATGCACCTCAATAACCTTCAGGTCCTGGAAAGCCTGGAAGTTCTGGAAAAAACAGGCTTTATCAAGGCCATTCCCCAACAGCCGGAAGTGCTCTATGAAATCATTCAGCAGAAACTGGCAAGTTATGTCAAACAGCAGATTTCACCGGAAAAATGGCGGATCCTTCATAGCTACGTGGCCGGACTTTGGGAAAAACGACTCACTCATTCCACTCAGGATATCCGGATCTATCGCCATCTGGAATATCACTATAAGGAGTCGGGGGAACTGGTGAACATGGGGCGCTATAATCTCAAGACCCTCATGTATTACCTCAATTTCAGCAATGAACTGTTTCCTGTCCTTGACGTGACCGGCGGTGTGGAAGAAAGCCGGTTTGAAAGCTCTTCTTTGGAACTGCACCTGGATGAACTGGTGAGTGAAGTCGATGAGATGATGCACACCATCCATCGGACCTATGGGGAAACCAGTGAGGTCAAGGACCTTGATATGACTTACCTGCACCTTATGGGCCGCCATTATATCCGGACCGGTGAATATGAAAAAGGGGTCCGGAACATCTTGAGCCTTGTGGAGATTGCTTCCGAGGTGCGAAATCTCGATTATCTCCTTATGGGCTACAAGCAGATGATTTACTACGACATCCAGATTGGCAATACGGAAGAGATGCGGAACTATCTGGAACTTGCCCTCAATGTAGCCGATGAGTGCAACTATCATAAGGAAATGGGTATTCTCCTTCGTCTCAAAGGGCTTAACATGATCATGCAGGGGAATTTCTCTGAAGCGGAACGGCTCCTCAAGGAATCAATTTCCACTTTCATGGTGACCCAGAGCGTCCAGCGGCGGTATGCCCTGAATATTGCTGGTGCCTATAATTATTTGGGTGAAATCCGGCGCGGCATGGGCCGTTACCAAGAAGCCCTTGACTACTATGACAAGGCCATGGAATACGCACGGGACCAGGATGCCTACAGCTCTTGGGTTGTCTTTTCCTGTAATGCCGGTGTCGTTTGTTATGCCATGGGTCGTTATGAGCAGGCTGAGAAATATTTTCGCCAGGCCTATGAACTCTTCCCCCGTTATAATTTCTGCTGGCGCCATCCAATCGTGGAAGCCTATCTGGCGCTGCTTTCCATGCGCAAGGAGCAGGAAAAGGAGGCTGAGTGCTTCCTAGATGATGCTGTGCAGAAACTCAGTAAGATGAATAATCCCCGGGAAGCGGGCTATGTCTATATGGCGATTGCCCTGATCAAGCATCAGTATCCCCAACGTTCCATCAGTATCCATTACCCGGGAAGTATGTCCAGCTATGCGACCAAAGCGCTGCAGGCCCTTGACTCCCATCGGGATGCTTGGGAACGGCAGCAGCTGGAAAGTCTGTTTTGTATTACACGACGTTCCTAACGCGATTTGATTGATCACCAAGAGGAGGAAAAAACATGATTACTTTGAAACAAGCAGTGGAAGTCCTGGATGCCCAAGTGGCCAGTGGGGAAAATCTCCTGAACCGGGAAGTAAAAATGGCCTGCGGCAGTGATATGATGAGTGATGTCCTGGCCTATGCCAAGAACAAGGCAGTGCTTTTGACGGGACTTCTCAATATCCAAGTTGTCCGTACGGCTGATGTCAGCGATATTGCTGCCATTATTTTTGTTCGTGACAAGCATCCTGAAAGCGATGTTCTCATGGCCGCCAAGAGAAAGGATATCCCCGTTCTTTACACGAAGTGCACCATGTTCGAAGCTTGTGGCCGTCTCTACAGTCTGGGACTGCGAGGCTGCACCGCGAAGGATGCGGAGAGTCGCTGACGTGGAAAAGGAATATCCTGTTGTAAAAGACGATTTCGAACGGGCCGGTGCGGCATCAATTTCCATCAAGGAAATGCTCCAGCAGCTGGGGCTCTCGCCGGAACTTGTGCGCCGCGTTGCCATTGGAACCTACGAAGGGGAAATCAATTGTCTGATCCATGGCGGCGGGGGCAAGGTCCTTGCGGATTTTTCGCCGAAAGCCATTACTGTAAGGGTCATCGACCATGGTCCGGGGATCCCGGATGTACAGAAGGCCATGCAGGAAGGCTGGTCCACGGCTTCGGAAGAAATCCGTGCCAAGGGATTTGGGGCCGGCATGGGTCTTCCCAATATGAAGAAAGTATCCGATGCGTTTGAAATCCAGACAAAGGTAGGGGAAGGAACTACGGTCATCATGACCTTCCTTTGTCAGTAACGAGAAAGAAGGTGACCCTCTGTGGATCGTTCCTATTTGAATTCCGTTCGTGTCGAAGAGGACCGTTGCACCGGGTGTCTCCTCTGTGTCAAGAAATGCCTTGTCCAGGCCATCCGGGTCCGGGATGGCAAAGCGGTCATTATTTCCGACCGCTGCATTGACTGTGGGGAATGTATCCGCTGCTGTCCGACCCGAGCCATTGCCGCTTTGGTGGAACCTTTGGAGGAATTGAAAAGCTACAAGGTCAACATTGCTTTGGCAACACCGTCTTTCTATGCCCAGTTTGATGGAAACATTTCTGCATCCATCCTTTGGCAGGGACTCAAGGAAATTGGGTTTGACAGTGTTTTTGATGTGCCCCTTGCCGGGGACTATATCAGTGAGGAAATCGAAGCCTATCTTGATTCCTATGAAGGGTTCTATCCTGTGATTTCCTCTGCCTGTCCTGCTGTGCTCCGCCTGATTCAAACAAAATATCCGGAACTCATCTGCCACGTTGTTCCAGCCCTTGCACCGGCTGAAGCGGCCGCTATCTATGTACGGCGTGAAACCATGAAGCGCTTGAATCTGGTGCCGGAGGATGTAGGCATATGGTTCCTTTCTCCCTGTCCCGCGAAGGGCACGAATATCCATCAGTCGGTGGATGTAGCCCATACGGCCGTAACCGGCTCTTTTACACTGGCATCCCTTTATGGACCTCTTTCCGTTGTCATCAGTGAGATCCGGAAAGAAAAAAATGAACTGCCCCAAGCTCTCGTGGGAACCAGCTATGAACTGCTTTGGGGCACCGAGCGAGGAGAACTGCTTTCTACGGGATGCCGTCATGGACTCAGCGTGAGCGGACCGGAAGACGTGGATGAGGTCCTAAAGCAGATTACGTTGGGGAGTCTCACCGACGTTGAATACGTCAGCTGCTATATCTGTGACGGTGGCTGTGTCGGTGGGCCCAGTGTGGCCGTCAATAAATTTGTCGGGACAAAGAACCTTGAAAGACGGGCCATGCTGCGGCATGAACGGGAGCGGGAGGACCGCAGGGAAGCGATGCAGGCCGCCCGCATCTGTGAAAATTTCCCAAGGTCCAAGGACTTTATCAAGTCCCTCCAGGCAAAACCGGCTCCGCCCCTTGACCCTGATTTTGGGACGGCCATGGAAAAGATGGAGCGGCTGACGGCCCTTGCGGAACGGCTCCCCGGCCTTGACTGCGGAGCCTGCGGGGCGCCAACCTGCCGCATCTTTGCAGAGGATGTCATTCGGGGCTTTGCCAAGGAGGAAGACTGCATCATCCGGTCGCGCCAATCTCGAAAGAAATGACGACTGGGGTGTCAACTCATATTGAAGGCAAAACTGAGAAAACTTATGGGCTGAAGGGAAAGAGAATGAGAACCCATGCGGGCTTGAAAAACGTGTGGGAAAAATGCGCTTCCCCTTTGCTTGCAAGTTGTCAGAAATCTTGCTATCATCTACAATGCAGTGCCTTGAACGAAAACCGTTACATTGCCTTTCTTGGATATATAAGAAAAATCCCATGGGGGGCAAGCTTTTTCCTATAGGCTATTTGGTGAAAACAACTAGTCAGTTTTTGCAATTTATGTTACAATGACTCTGTTTTAAATATTTAGTAAATTAATGAATTTTTAGATTTTCGATACAGATCCATAAGGGGGTATCGCATTTGACTACTAGAGAAAAAATCGATGATATGCTGCAGCGCTACGAAACAATAGAAGCTGGCGGCGGTGCCAAAAGAGTTGCCAAACAGCACGATTCCGGAAAGATGACGGCTCGTGAACGCATCAATTCTTTTTTGGACCAAGGCAGTTTTGTAGAGCTTGATAAATTTGTGGAACATCGTTGCTCCAATTTCGGCCAGGAAAAGAAATACTTGCCTGGTGATGGGGTTGTAACTGGCTATGGTACGGTCAATGGTCGTACAGTCTTTGTCTTTGCACAGGACTTTACCGTCGAAGGCGGTAGCCTGGGTGAGATGCATGCCAATAAGATTGCCAAGGTTCAGGCCATGGCCTTAAAAACGGGTGCACCCATCATTGGCATGGCGGATTCCGGTGGGGCCCGGATTCAAGAAGCTACGGATGCCCTTGCTGGCTTTGGGAAGATGTTCAAGCAGAACACCCTTTCTTCCGGTGTGATTCCGCAGATTTCGGCCATCATGGGCCCTTGTGCCGGCGGTGCTGTTTACAGCCCGGCCCTGACAGACTTCATTTACATGGTGAAAAAGAGCTCCAAGATGTTCATTACCGGTCCGGAAGTCGTCAAATCCGTAACCGGCGAGGATGTTGGTCAGGAGGACCTGGGTGGAACCTTCACGCACAGCACCCGCTCCGGCGTGGCTGATTTTGCGGCGGAAAACGATGCGGACTGCTTGGAACAGATCCGGTATCTTTTAAGCTTCCTGCCTTCGAACAACCGGGAAAAGCCGCCGGTCTATGATACAGGTGACAGCGCGTTCCGCATGGATGAATCACTCAATACCATCATTCCTGATGGGTCCCATATGCCGTACGACATGTATAAGATCATTCGCAGTATCGTCGATAACGGTGAATATGTGGAACCGCATCGTATGTATGCCCGCAATATCATTACTTGTTTGGCCCGCTTGGACGGAAGTACGGTCGGCATCATTGCCAATCAGCCGCGTATCATGGCTGGCTGTCTTGATATCAATGCTTCCGATAAGGCGGCCCGCTTCATTCGCTTCTGCGATTCCTTCGGGATTCCCCTCATCAACATTGTTGATGTACCGGGCTTCCTGCCGGGAACAGATCAAGAATACGGCGGCATCATCCGTCACGGGGCCAAGATGCTGTATGCTTACTGTGAAGCCACGGTTCCCAAGATTACTCTTGTGACCCGCAAAGCTTATGGTGGGGCCTACCTTGCCATGTGCGCCCAAGATCTTGGCGCCGACCACGTCATTGCTTGGCCGACAGCCGAGATTGCCGTTATGGGTCCTCAGGGAGCTGCTAAGATTATTTTCCGTCATGAGGAAGATGTCGAAGCAAAGACGGAGGAATACATCGAGAACTTTGCAACACCTTACTATGCGGCTAAACACGGGATGGTCGAAATGGTCATTGAACCGAAGACGACCCGTCCGACCTTGATCAAAGCGCTGCGTATGTTAAAATCCAAGCAGGAAGACCGGCCAAAGAAAAAACACGGTAATATTCCTCTGTGATTTTGATATAAACCATTACCTACGAAAAGGAAAGAGAGGTGACATTCATGACAGAGAATCCTTGGCTCATTGCGGTCATCAACATGACCATCGTATTTGGTGTGTTGATCATCCTTGGAATCCTGATGAAAGTGATTTACTGGATCGATCCGAACAAAAAAAAGAAAGCGCAGCCTAAGAAAGCTGCCGTCCCAGTAAAACCGGCTTCCAATGCCGCTCAAAAGCGCCAAGAGGAAGAAAAGGTAGCTGCCATCGCAGCTGTCCTGGCTATGATCCAGGATGAGGATGACGCAGTTGCTGCAGCACTCATGGCCGCCATTGCCGAACACAAACGGAAGATGGAACCGATGGCGCTGCCTCATCACTACTTTTGATGAATAGAAGAGGGACTATTCACCAATCATTCGCCATTAGGCAAACAGTTCAGTTACATTTTTAAGGAGGGTTTTCTCATGAAAAAATTCAATGTCAACGTTAACGGTACGGTTTATTCTGTAGAAGTTGAAGAAGTCGGCGGCACCGTCGCTGCTGCTCCTGTTGCTCCTGCTGCTCCTGCTGCTGCTCCGGCCGCTGCTCCTGTTGCTGCCGCTGCTCCTGCTGCTGCTCCGGCTCCTGCTGCCGCTCCGGCCGCTGCTCCTGCTCCGGCTCCTAAGAAAGAAGCTGCCGCTGCTCCTGCCGGTTCCATTACGGTTGAAGCTCCGATGCCTGGCAAGGTTCTGTCCGTCAACGTCAAAGCTGGCGACAAAGTTGAAGCTGGCGATGTCCTCTTGATCCTTGAAGCTATGAAGATGCAGAACGAAATCATGGCTCCGGAAGATGGTACTGTATCTGATGTCCGCGTCAGCGCTGGCGATACGGTTGCCACTGGCGACGTGATGGTTGTTCTCTAATCTCACGCCACCTATATCAAAGGAGGACGTTTAGATTATGGATGCTTTTCTGGTAGCTCTGAAATCTGTCCTGACGGACAGTGGTTTCATGGCTTTTACAGCGGGCAATGCCATTATGATCCTGGTTGGGTGCATCCTGCTTTACCTGGCCATCGTCAAGGGCTTTGAACCGTTGCTGCTTACCCCGATTGCTTTCGGGTGCCTTTTGGCGAATATCCCCAGAACCGGGTTTGAAACCGATCCTGGTGTTATGAAGCTGATCCTGGCTGGTATCAAGTATGAAGTCTTTCCACCGCTCATTTTTATGGGTGTTGGGGCAATGACGGACTTTGGTCCGCTGATTGCTAACCCGAAGACCTTGCTTCTTGGTGCTGCTGCTCAGGCTGGCGTATTCGTGGCTCTTCTTGGCGCTATGCTTCTTGGCTTTAACGTAAGGGAAGCCGCTGCAATCGGCATCATTGGCGGTGCTGATGGTCCGACTTCCATTTATCTTGCTTCCAAGATGGCTCCGCATCTGCTAGGTGCCATTGCTGTAGCTGCGTATTCTTATATGTCCCTTGTACCGCTTATTCAACCGCCAATCATGAAGCTGTTTACGAGCAAGGAAGACCGCAAGATCAAAATGGCTCAGCTCCGTACGGTTTCCCACTTCGAAAAAGTGGTATTCCCCATTGTCTGCACCATTTTCATCTCCTTACTGCTTCCTTCCGTATGCTCCCTGATTGGGATGCTCATGCTGGGTAACCTCTTTACCGAGGCAGGCTGTTTGGGCCGTCTGTCCGACACGGCTCAAAATGCCCTCATGAACATCGTGACCATCATGCTGGCAACGGGGACCGGCCTTACGATGAAGGCCGAAAGCTTCCTGACGACGCAAACAATCCTGATTATTTTCCTGGGGCTCGTCGCTTTTGCCGGTGGTACCGCTGCTGGCGTCATCTTCGGCAAATTCATGTGCATCCTGGATCATGGCAAGACCAATCCGCTAATCGGCAGTGCCGGTGTTTCCGCCGTTCCGATGGCAGCTCGTGTCTCCCAGGTTGTCGGCCAGAAAGCCAATCCGTCCAACTTCCTGCTCATGCATGCCATGGGCCCGAACGTAGCCGGTGTTATTGGTACGGCTGTTGCGGCTGGTACCATGCTGGCCATGATTGGCGCGGCCAAATAACTTTGTGCATGACGCACAATTCTCTGTCATCAATAAAAGGACTGCTGCAGGTTTCTGCAGCGGTCCTTTTTTCTATGCCCAAGAAGGCACTCTTTCCTATGGGAAAAGGTATGAAAACGAGGGATTTTTTGATATAATATAGAATGTTTATCGTGGAAGGGAACCCATTGTTCCCTATAAGCAATTTTTATAAAGGAGAACTCCCATTGATCGAGGAAATGAAAGAATTCTCCGGTATCGGTGAAACCCGCCGGACCCTGCAGTATGTCACCCTTTTTGTCATTGCCCTTTTCTGGGTCTATGAAGGGTATCGCACCTTTGCCTTATACCGCTTCAGCCTCATGGGATGGGGCTTTAATGTTTTGTTCCTTTTGCTTTATCTGTGGCGGACCGCTTTTTCCTATACCTATGCCTTGACGCCCAGTCATTTCATTATTATCATGTATGGCTTAGGGATTGAACGGCGTCTTTCCATCTCCCTTAACGACATGGAAAGCTTCAGCAACCACTATAAGAAGAGTTTCTTTAGGAAAACGAAGATTGGCAGCTATACCCATCGTTACTCTTCACTTGATCCCAATCCCCAGCGCATCCTGGTCTATCGGAAGGGAAAGAAACTTTGCGGCCTGCTCTTTAAGTGTTCAGACCGCATGATTGCCGAACTGGCTCGCCGTTACCCCAGCCAGTTTCTCGATTTCGGAGCATAAGGAGGCCTTTATGGAGCGTTATATTGGAATTGTGACAGCAGTCAGTGGACAACGAGCCAAGGTCCGTATTGAACGGGGCCTCAAAAAGGGTGAAAAACCGCGCATCCTTGACTGCTGGAATACCTGTGAAGCGAAAAAAGGAACCTATGTGGAAGTGGAAGAACAGACCCTTGGTGAGCGGCAGGGTAAATGGATCGTTCGTGGGATTCCCTTACTGACCCTTCTTGCGGGAGCTATTTTTGGCCGTGCTGTATCCCGCTATCTGCCCTTTGACCTCGGCGTGACTATGTTCATAGGCGCTATTGTCTGGGGGCTTTTGGGATTTCAGTATGCCCGAACCTTTAAACGGGATGTCACAAGCCGCCGCGGTAAGCAATGGGCCGTTACAGGATACTATACGGAAGGCATGCTTCCGGAAGAAAGGGTGGAAAGCTGATATGACTTTTGGTTCCAAGGATCGCTTCTGGTTCTTCCTGTTTCTTGCGGCCGGTGCCATCATCGGCGGTCTTTTGGGAAACTTCCTTGAAGCGTCTCAATTTTTTGGGGCTGGTACGGCCTTTTTGATCCATAAGTATCAGGTCCTTAACATTCCCCCTGTCGATGTGGACCTTTATATCGCCAAGATTACCTTTGGCTTTACGTTTTCTCCCAATTTGGTGGCCATCATCGGCATGATTTTGGCCCTTGTGATCTTTCAGCATCTATAAGGAGGCTGTCATGCAGGTCATTTTGGCATCAAAGTCCCCTCGGCGCAAGGATCTTCTTGTGCAGGTCGGCATGGATCCACTTGTGATGGACAGCTATGTGGAGGAAGTGACGGAAGCCCTTTCTCCAGAGGCCCTGGTTCGTGAAAATGCCGCTCGCAAAGGGCGGAAAGTTGCGGCTGCGGTGGCACCAGATGCCCTGGTTATTGCCGCTGATACGGTTGTCGCTGATGAGCGTGGCATCCTTGGCAAACCGAAGGATCGGGAGGAGGCCGTACGCATGTTGCGGCGCCTTTCCGGTAGGACCCATAAGGTCCATACAGGTCTTTATGTGAGCCTAGGCGGCAAAGAACATCTTTCCGTGACGACAACGCAGGTTACGTTTTGCCCCCTTACGGACAGGCTTATTCATCGCTATATTGGAACAGGAGAACCAATGGATAAGGCTGGGGCCTATGGGATCCAAGGGGCGGCCGCCCTTTTCATTCCTCATATAGAAGGCTCCTACAGTAATGTTGTTGGTCTGCCTCTTGCCACTCTTTTTACAGCACTCGACGAACTGGATGTGAAACTAGATGACACAACACTGCTCCATGCACGAAATTGTTCGCGAGGAACGGCCTCGGGAACGGCTTAAGCAAAAAGGGGCCAAGGCCCTAAGCGTAACGGAACTATTGACCATTCTCATTGGTTCGGGAACGCGCAGTGCATCGGCCCTTGAAATCGCTTCACTTTTGACCAGCAGGGAGATGGATCTCGACCAATTGGCCCGTGTGACAAGGATTGAGGAACTCACCCATGTGAAGGGACTTGGCCCAGCTCGGGCTTCGGTCATTGTCGCTGCCCTTGAATTGGGCCGTCGCCTTGCGGAAAAAACAAGCCGCCAAGGAGACAGAATCAGATGTCCCGGCGATGCCGCCCGTATGGTTATGGAACGGCTTCGCTATGAAGTGAAGGAACATGTCCTGACTCTTCTGCTTTCTGCCAAGGGAAAAGTACTGGGAATCGAAGAGGTCTTTGTCGGCAGTGCCAGTCAGGCAACGGTGCATCCTCGGGAAATCTTCGAGACCGCCCTTCATCATCATGCGTCTGCCTTGATCCTTGTCCATAACCATCCGTCCGGGGACCCAACGCCCAGTCGTCCCGATATCCGTCTGACAGAGCGCCTGGCTCAAGTGGGGGGCTTGATGGACATTCCGCTGGCGGACCATATCATTATTGGTGATGGAATCTACTATAGTTTTAAAGATGCGGATCAGTTATAAAGAAAGAGGGATCATGCGTGTTTGATTTGTTCGGCTCCCTGTCTTCCACCATGGGCGTGGACCTGGGAACAGCCAATACTTTGATTTATACAAAAGAAAATGGCATCATTGTCCGGGAACCCTCCTTGGTAGCGCGCCATAAAAAAACGGGCAGGATACTGGCTGTTGGCAGCGAAGCCAAACAGATGGAAGGCCGGACACCGGATTTTCTTGAAACCCTCCATCCCTTGCGTGATGGGGTCATTGCTGATTTCGATGTAACTGCCGCGATGCTGCGCATCTTTCTCAAAAAAGCACTTCGTGGGCGTAAATTTGTTCAGCCCACGCTTGTTGTCAGCGTTCCCTGCGGTGTCACAGCCGTGGAACGCAGGGCTGTCATCGACGCGGCAACTCAAGCCGGCGCGCGGGACGCTTATCTTATTGAGGAACCCCTTGCTGCTGCATTGGGGGCTGATATGCCCGTCCGGGAAGCGGCGGGAAACATGGTGGTGGACCTGGGCGGCGGTACAACGGAAGTGGCGGTCATCTCCATGGGAAAGATTGTCCTTTCCCGGACGCTCCGATTGGGCGGCGATGCCCTTGATGAATCTCTGGTTCAGTATATCAGGAGACAGTACAATCTCATGATCAGTCCCGCAATGGCTGAGCGGATGAAGATGGAAATTGGTTCCCTTGCTGAAAGTACACAGCCCCAGGCCATGGAAATCCGGGGCAGGGATCTGCTTACAGGCCTTCCCAAACCGCTTGCAATAAACCAGAATCAACTTCTGCCGGCACTTTACGAGCCCCTTCGTGAAATCATCGATGTGGTGAAGACCACCCTTGAAATGACCCCGCCGGAACTTGCCAGCGATATCATGGACCGGGGCATTGTCCTGACGGGCGGCGGAGCTCTTTTGCGCAATCTCGACCGGGTCATGGCCCGTGATACGGGCATGCCCGTACGGATTGCGCCCGATGCACCTCTTTGTGTTGTCCTCGGTACGGGTAGGGCTGCACGCAACTTTAATTCATTCCGGCGGAAGAACCATCCTGCCAAGAGTCATAAATAAGGAAGAGTAGAAGCATGATGCAGGAAAGAAAAATCAGGCTGGCCATTTTTGTGGTCATTGGCCTTCTCGTGGGCGGAATCATCCTTGATGCCCTCTCACGTTTTACTGTGGTCAATTCGGCCATTGCCACCCTTGTAAGACCCATCAATTTCATAGTCGGTGGGGCCGCTTCTGGCGCCCGCAGTGTATCGGATTTTTTTACGTCGAAAGGGACGCTGCAGAAAGAAAATGCGGCACTCAAGACGGAGAACGACGACTTGCGTCAGAACAATGTGGAACTCATTGCCATGAAGGCAGAGAACGAACGGCTCAGCAAACTTCTGAAGTTCAAGGAGCTCCATCCCAAATACGAACTCATGCCGGCCAAGGTCATCAGCCGGGACATGGGGGATTTTAAGGATGTTATCCTCATTGATAAAGGCAGTGATGAGGGGCTGCGACTTAATATGCCTGTCGTCAATGCTTCCGGGATCATTGGCATCATCGATGCGGTCTATCCCCATATGTCCAAGGTTCTTTTGATTACGAGTTCGCGGAGCAGCTTGGGAGGGCTTAACTTGCGCGGTGATTCCAGGGCCGCCGGGATTGTAAATGGTGTTGCCGGCCCCGATCTTTCCCTTGAAATGCGCAACCTTGCCCGGAACGCGGATGTGCTCCCTGGTGATACAATTGTTTCAAGCGGATATACTGGCTATCATCCAGAGGGGCTTGTCATTGGCACCGTGGAAGATGTTCAGATGGATCCGGGAGGTCTGACCAAAACGGCTTCAATCATTCCCTCTGTGGACTATACCCATCTGGAAGAAGCCCTTGTCATTACGAACTATGCCGGTTTTGCTGACTTTCTCCGCGAAGAGGGAAAAGATCCTAATAAGAACATTAAAGGGGGAGCTGGCCGATGAACACCTTCTTGTGGCTCTTCCTTAATCTCTTCCTCTTTTCCTTGAAAACCCATTGGTTCCTCCTTTTTACCACGTATGATTCTCCTGATTTTCTTCTTCTTTTGCTTATCCTCTATGCCCTTGATCAAGGAGGCCGCAAAGGGGCCCTGTATGGAATTGGTATGGGGCTTTTCCTCGATGTGGTCTCTTTTGGCTATTTTGGCTATCATTTGGTGACACGCGCTTTGGTGGGTGCTTTTATTGGCAGCAACCGTATGAACGTCTTTGCTGATCGGATGCCTACTTATATGATTCTAACCGCACTCGTGACGCTCCTTCTGGGTGTGGTGCGGGGCCTGTTTCTCTGCGTCATGCTCCATCGCTGGATGCCTTTTGTCCCCTTTGCGCTTTGGACACTGCGTTCCATTGGCTGGAACCTCATTATGGCCCCTCTTGTTTGGGTCATCTACCAAAAGGTCAAGGAGCGCTTCTTGCGCCGCCATTCCTATTATTATCATCTGTAACGAGTGAGGAAGGATACCATCGTGCTGAATAAAAAATATGCGTATCGCTTGGAATTCATGCTCGTCGCTTCTGCCCTCATCGTCTTTTTCTTGATTGGCCGCATGTTCTATCTGCAAATCATCAAGGGCAGTTACTACAGCCGTCAAGCCGAGGGTAATCGGACGCGCTACACGCGGATCCTTGCGCCGCGGGGCATCATCTATGACTGTAATGGGGAGGAACTGGCCAATAATCAGCCCGGTTTCATGGTTTCCTTGGCACACCGCAACACGGGCTACAGGGATGAAACAATCGAGCGCCTATCGGAACTGGTCCATATTCCTGTGGACAAGATCAAGGAAACCATCAATCTCCATGGCGGTTCGGCAGAACCTATCCGTATTGTGCGCAACGCACCGCCCGACGTGGTCGCCAAAGTAGAAGAAAACCTGCGCTACCTGCCTGATGTCATGATTGAGGTCCAGCCTGTCCGAACTTATCCCAATAAGGAACTGGCTGTCCACGCCTTGGGGTATGTGGGCGAAGTCAGTGAATATGAAATCGAACAGGGTGTTTATGAAAACCTCAAAGCAGGTGACATCATCGGTAAATTTGGCCTGGAAAGCTATTATGATAAGTACCTGCGCGGTACGGACGGCAGTTACCGAGAGGAAGTCGACGTCAATGGCCGCGTTATCCAGGTCATGGACAAGGTGGAACCAAAGCCTGGTCAAGGGCTGGTGCTTACTATTGACGCTAAGCTCCAGCGTATCACTGAAGCCGCCGTCGACCGGCAGCTCAAAGCCATTGGAGCCCGCGGTGCCGCCGTCGTGGTCCTTGATCCCAATAACGGGGAAATCAAGGCCCTTGTTTCCCGACCTGGTTTTGATCCCAACTGGTTCGTAAACGGTATCAGTGAAAAGAACTGGAACTACATCAATACGGATCCATTTCATCCTATGACGGATAAAGCCATTGCCGGCGAATATCCGCCGGGATCGACTTTTAAGATTGTTACGGGTTCGGCAGCCCTTGAAGAAAAGAAAGTTACTCCCGATGAACTCATCTTTGACTCTGGCCGACACTGGCTCGTCGATATGCGCAATGCTGGCGGTGAAGCCTTAGGATGGATCAATTTCAAACGGGCCCTATCCGCTTCGGATAACGTCTATTTCTATGAAATGGGCAATCGCCTCGGCATCGATTTGCTTGACCAATATGCCGAAAAGTTCGGTTTTGGGAAGAAAACTGGGATTGACCTTCATGGGGAGGCCTCAGGCCTTATTGCAACCCCGGCTTACAAGAAAAAGGTCTTTGAAGACGAATGGTACTTGGGCGATACGTTCAATACAGCCATTGGTCAGGGCTTTACCTTGGCAACACCCATGCAGGTTGCGGAAATGCTTGCGGCTGTGGCGACCGATGGAAAGCGCTACAAGCCCCATCTTGTGAGCAAGATCATCAACGACGACGGCAGTGTAGCCGAACGCTTTGAACCGCAGGAAGAAGGTAGTCTGCCGGTTTCCCAGAAAACCTTGGACCTTATCCAGGACGGTCTCCGAGCGGTGACGGAAGAAGGTGGGACAGCATCGGCCCTAAAATCCCTGCCTGTTGATGTGGCCGGTAAGACCGGTACGGCAGAAAACCCCCATGGCAGGGACCATGGCTGGTTCATTGCTTATGCTCCGGCCAAGAATCCCAGCCTTGTTGTGGTCTGCGTTGTGGAGCAGGGCAGTTATGGGTCGGTTTCAGCCGCGCCTATTGTTCAGTCTATCTTGGAATATGCCTTTACGACACCGGGTGTCAAAAAGCCCGGCAGCGGGTCTTCGAAAGATAAAACGACCCCGAAGAAGAAAGGGTAAGTGAGGAGAAAGCATGCGTCATTCCTTTAAAAAGTATTTTCGGAACGTGGATAAGGTCCTTTTTTTGAGCGTCATGCTGCTCATTGCTATCGGCCTTGTTTTGATTGCCAGTGCTACCCATGCCAATATTCCCGGTCCCCATCGCTACCGCTTTGTTTTTCGGCAGGCTCTTTTTGTTATCGTGAACCTCATTTTGGGCGGTTACCTGATGCGTTTTGATTACCGCATCTTAAAACATGTTGCCAAACCTCTGTATATTTTCAATCTGGTTATGCTGGTTGCCGTCATGGTTGTCGGGAAAAGTGCTTTAGGTGCGCAGCGCTGGCTCCAATTGGGCCCCATCAGCATTCAGCCCAGTGAGTTTTCCAAAGCTATCATGATTGTCTGTCTGTCCTCTTTTGTGGAATCGCGGCTGCCGACGTTAACGGACTTTCGCAGTTGGATCCCTGTTTTTCTCTATGTCTTTGTTCCTTTTCTCCTGGTTATGCGTCAGCCTGACCTAGGAACAAGCCTCGTCTTTATGGCGATTCTCTTAGGTACAATGATCATCTGCGGCTTCAGGATCCGTTATTTTCTCATCATGGGCGGTTTGGGTCTTGCTTCAGCACCTCTTATCTGGCACATGCTTCATGAGTACCAGAAAAACCGGATCCGCGTCTTCCTCAATCCCGGACTTGAACCGTACGGGAGTGGTTACCATGTCATTCAGTCCATGATTGCTATTGGTTCCGGTCTTTTTTTTGGCCGTGGTCTTTTTAATGGAACCCAGAGCCAGCTTAACTTTCTTCCTGAAAATCACACGGACTTTATTTTCGCCGTGGCCGGCGAAGAGTTTGGGTTTGTTGGGGTGACACTGATCCTGATTCTCTACTTGATTGTCATCGTCAGGGGCATCACGATTGCCCTTCATGCAAGCGATGATTTTGGAACCCTGCTTGCTGTTGGGATTGTTTCTATGTTTACCTTTCATATCCTGGTCAATGTGGGCATGACGAGCAATGTTATGCCCGTAACAGGGGTTCCGCTGCCCTTTATGAGCTATGGTGTCAGTTCCCTTACGACCAATATGCTCATGGTGGCTCTTTTAATGAATATCCATGCTCATCCCAAGACCTTGAGATTTTAGTAAGGAGGCCCTATGCACAAGGATTTACCGATTGATATCCTCAGTGCTGTCGAAAAACCAGCCCGTTATACGGGAATGGAATTTGGCAGCATCGTCAAACCGGAAAGCGAGGTCGAGGTTTCCTTTGCCCTCGCTTTTCCTGATACCTATGAAATTGGCATGAGTTACCTGGGGTTTAAGATCCTTTATGCCATTCTCAATAAACAGCCCTATATCCAAGCTGAACGGGTCTTTGCGCCCTGGGTGGATATGGAAGACAAGATGCGAGAGCGCGGGATTGCTTTGGAAAGCCTTGAAACGAGCCGCCGTCTTGGTAATTTTGATCTTGTAGGATTTACCCTCCTTTATGAAATGAGCTATTCCAATATCCTGAATATGATGGATCTAGGCGGGGTTCCCATTTGGGCCAAGGACCGCGGCCTTGATGATCCCTTTGTCTGTGCTGGCGGTCCCTGTGTCTTTAACAGTGAACCTTTGGCTGATTTCCTGGATTTTTGTATGCTTGGCGATGGGGAACGCATCATTGTGGAAGTCTCCGATGCCTACCGGGCCTGGAAATCAGAAGGAAAACCCGGTGGACGGAAGGAATTCCTGCGCCGTGTGGCTAGGATCCAGGGCGTATATGTACCGAGTTTCTACACCGTGACCTATCATGCTGACGGGACCATCAAGTCTGTGACACCAAATGAACCGGGCGTTCCGGCAACGGTCTATAAGCGGGTGGAACCGGATATCAACGATCTTGATTTTCCGACCCATCCAATTGTTCCTTATGGAGACACGGTTCATGACCGGATCATGCTGGAACTCTTCCGCGGCTGTTCCCGCGGCTGTCGGTTCTGCAATGCAGGCATCATTTACCGTCCGGTTCGGGAACGAACACCGGAGAACGTCAAGAAACTGGCCCGCGAACTGGTACCGGCAACAGGATACAACGAAATGAGCATGTTCTCCCTAAGTACGGCGGACTACTCTCAGTTGGATCCCCTGGTACGGGATCTTTTGGAAGAATTCAAGGATGACAAGGTGAGCGTTTCCCTGCCGAGTCTGCGCATTGACAGTTTTTCTGTAAAACTGGCACAGGAAGTTCAGGCCGTTCGTAAGAGTGGGCTGACCTTTGCTCCTGAAGCCGGCAGCCAGCGCATGCGTGATGTGATCAATAAAGGAGTTACAGAAGAAAATCTCATGGATGCGGTGGGCGCGGCTTTTGAAAATGGCTGGTCCCAGGTAAAACTTTATTTCATGATCGGCCTGCCGACAGAAACCGATGAGGATATCCTTGCGATTGCTCATCTTGCCCGGGCCGTGAAATGGCAGTACAAAAAGATTACGGGCCGCTTTGGGGCCCGCGTTACGGTAAGCGTGTCCAACTTTGTCCCCAAACCCTATACGCCTTTTGCTTGGGTGGGACAGAATACAAAAACAGAATTTGACCGGAAGCATATGCTCCTTAAGGAAGTCTTCGACACGATGAAAAATGTCAATTTCCAGTATCATGATTCCCTCACAAGTCTCATGGAAGGCGTCCTTGCCAGGGGCGACCGCCGTCTTTCCAAAGCCATCTACTTGGCTTTTCGGGACGGGGCCCGTTTTGACAGCTGGTCCGAACATTTTTCCTTTGACCGCTGGAAAAAAGCCATTGAAGGAGCTGGACTTGATATGGCCTTCTACAACAACCGCCCGCGCGGAAAAAATGAGAAGTTTCCTTGGGAGCACACGAGCTGCGGCGTTTCCCGTGGCTTCCTGTGGAAAGAATACGAACGGGCCCAGGAAGCTGCTTTGACCCCGGATTGTCGGCGTGGAGCCTGTACGGGCTGTCAGGTCTGTCAGCAGCTGGGGGTCAAGATCATTGATTGGAAGGGGAAGGAAGCATGAAACTACGGTTGCAGATCACAAAAGAATCCGGAATCCGGTTCATTTCCCATCTGGAATATCTGAAAACCTTGGAAAAAGCCATTCGTCGGGCTCGGATTCCTGTTGCCTATTCCCAAGGCTTTAATCCCCATATGAAGTTTTCCTTGGCTTCTGCCCTGAGTGTAGGGGTGACGAGCAGGGCCGAATTTCTGGAACTATATCTGCGGGAGCCCGTTCCCCTAAAGGACCTCGTTGATGCCCTTTCCTGTAATCTTCCCATGGGCATCCATATCGTACGTGCCGACCTAGCAGATGATAAGGCCCCGAAACTCATGGCTTCGGTTGCAGGAACGACTTATTTGGTGAAGGTCCCCTGTGCGGCAGATCCTTCAGACGGGCTTCAGCGCTATGAAAGGGCGGAAAAGGCTCTTTATACGAAAACACATGGCAAGGGCAAGGGCAGCCCGCGCATCGTGGATGCCAAAGCTTTCGTCCCCTATGTGCAGGCTTCATATGAAGGGGGCATGCTGACGCTCCAATTTGACTGTCTGGTTTCCCAGGAAGGCAGCATGAAGGCCGCCGAGCTCTTGAAGGTCCTTCACGATGACTTCGGTCTCTCCCTTGACCTTGAAAAAGCGGATATTGCCCGTCTTGACCTATACGCAGCAGGCCCTAATGGAGAAAAAAGGCCGCTCCTTCAGGCAGATGGTATGACGCTGGAAAGCGGCGCCCTATGACCGCCATCTTTGTCAGTGTCAAACCGGAAGAAACCCGCATGGGACTGGTATTTGACAGCAAGCTCCGCGACTTTGCCGTTGAGCGCCGTGGGGAGGGAAACCTTGTTGGCAATATTTACCGAGGCCGTGTATCGAATGTTGTGCCTGGCATCCAGGCTGCCTTTATCGATCTTAATGTGGGGAAAAATGGGTTCCTGACACTGCATAAACAGGATCGCCTGACGGAAGGCCAGATGCTTCTTGTCCAGGTTGTCAAGGACTGTCGGGGAACCAAAGGGCCGGGTGTCACGCGAAACGTGACCTTGCCGGGCCGTTACATCGTCCTTGAACCTTTTGGCAATCGTATTTCCCTGTCGCGGAAGATTACCTGCAAATCCCTCCGCACTCGTCTGCGGACGCTCGTCCAAAAGAGTCTTCCTGAGGGGATGGGGGTTGTCATCCGAACCGCAGCGGCTAAGGCCGCCGACGAGGAAATCGAAAATGATTTGCGTCAGCTCCTTGCCAGTTGGCAGGTCCTTCTGCGCCGAAGCAAAGTGGGGAGGGGCCCGCAGCTGCTTTATCGGGAACTGGATCTGTCCATCCGTATGATCCGGGACTATGTGACAAAAGATGTGCAAAAAATCATTGTCGATGATGAAGCGACCTATCATACGGTGGAAGAACTTCTTCAAGATATGGGCCTTACGGAAATCCGGACCGAATGGTATCAGGAAAAGGAAGATCTCTTTACCCATTATGGACTCAATGAAGAAATTGCCAGCATTTCTGACCGGGTGGTTCCCCTGCCTGGCGGTGGTTCTCTTGTCTTTGACTATACGGAGGCCATGACGGTCATTGATGTCAACAGCGGGCACTATTCAACTGGCAGTGACAGGGAGGAGACGAGCCTTGCCACGAATCGGGAAGCGGCCTTGGAAATTGCCCGTCAGTTACGGCTGCGGGATATCGGCGGCATCATCGTTGCTGATTTCATTGATATGGAGCGCAAGGAGGAACAGGAGGAAATCCTGGACCTCTTGCGCCGGGAATTTGCGATGGACCGCATGAAGCCCCGTGTTATGGGCATGACAGCCTTGAATCTTGTGGAGATGACGCGGATGAAGGCGCGGCGCAATCTCTTTGGTACCGTCTATACGACTTGTCCCATGTGTCAGGGAAGCGGCCGTGTGGAATCGCCAGAAACGGTCTATGTGGAAATCCGGCGCCGGCTGCGCAGCCTTTATCTCGATCATGCCATGGCCCGCAGTTTGGTCCTTTCTGTTCACCCTCTGGTAGAGGAATGGATTCGCATCCATGGGATGAAAGACATGGAACAGGAATTTGGTGCCAAGATTCGCTTGGTTTCCAATCCATCATTGGCCGTGGGTGTCTTTACGCTCCTCAATGCCCCTGATGGGGATTAAGTCATGAAAGGAGGCCCCTTGATGGCGGCCCTATTTCCTTCATATGTCATAACGGTTCTGGAACTGTTCCGAAAACATGGATTTGAAGCCTATGTCGTTGGCGGAGCCGTGCGCGATCTGCTTTGCGGAAAGCATCCCCATGACTATGATATTGTCACGAGCGCCCGACCGGAAGAAACCCGCCGTCTTTGCAAAGGGGCGGGTCTTTCTGTTGTGGAAAACCTGGGCGAAAATTTCGGTGTCCTGATCCTTCTTGTAGAAGGACGAGCCGTTGAAGTTGCTGCCTACCGCAAGGAAGTTTATGGAACGGATGCGCACCGCCCTAGCGGTGTTGCGTACTGCCAGACCCTGGAAGAAGACCTGGCACGAAGGGACTTTACGGTCAATGCCATGGCGATGGATCTTGCGGGGAACTTGACCGATCCCTATAGCGGACAGCGTGACCTTGAGCATCATGTCCTGCGTGTGGTAGGATCTCCTTCGGACCGTTTTTCTGAAGATGCCCTGCGCATGTTCAGGGCCTGCCGTTTTGTCGCACAGCTCGGCTTTCTTCCCGAGGCTGGTATCCTCCCGGCAATCAAGTCGGAGGCACCGCGTGCAAAGGGCCTCTCTCTTTCCCGTGTCAAGGCGGAGCTGCATAAACTTCTTAGGGCACCCTACGCTGGTCAGGGCATGAATCTCATGGTCCAAAGCGGTCTTGCAGGGATGTCGTGCCGAATCAAAAAAGAGGGAACCTATGAAAGCGTCCCCATTTTGCCGGAGCTTCTCGATCTTGTGGGTGTCCCTCAAAATCCTCGCTTCCATCCCTTTGATGTATGGGGCCATATCTGGCATGCCTTGGACCACAGTGACGGTTCCCTGACTTTGGGATGGGCCATCCTGCTTCACGATGTGGGGAAGGGAAGGAAAGGTGTCAGGGGCATTCGCCCCGATGGCATGCCCAGTGACCATGGACACGACAAGGTGGGAAAAGCCATGGCGGAAAGCATTCTCCACCGTCTGGGGGAAAACGGAGCCCTAGTGAACCGTGTGGCTTTTCTTGTAGGAAACCATATGCATTTTGGACCTGCTCGATTCCTGCCGGATGCGGCACTTTGGCGCTGGCTTCGGAAGGAAGCCCGCAGCGGGGCGTTCCGCTGTACCAAGGACTTGCAGGAAGCATTCCGGGAATTGGGGACCCTTTGCCTTGCCGATATGGCAGCCACAACGGCTTCGGCAGAAAGTCAGGCGCTGGCGCGCCATTTTGCAGATCAGCTTTTTCTGATGGCCGGTACTATGCCCGTCCATACAGCAGACCTTGCCATAAGCGGGCGGGACCTTATTGCTGCGGGAATTCCGCAAAGGGTCCTTAAAAGGCTGCTGCCCCTGCTTCTTTCCCGTGTTCAGGACCGAAATCTTTCCAATACCCCTGAAGCGCTCCAGAGAGCAGCGGACATCTGGTGGAAAAAGGAAAAAGAAAAAGGACCCACGTCTTAACGTTTCCGTTTAAAAATATAACTACATTTTGATTGCATACGGGATACCCCTTGAAAACGGGGTCCCGGTTTTTTTTCATATGTAACATTTTTTTAGCTATTTTCGTGGAAAAAAGGAAAAAGCACGATTATTGTTATGGGGCCTATTTAGAAAAAACCTAGGAAAAATGGGCTTTTTTAGTTTTTTAATAAAAAAATTGTCCGAATTCATATAAAATTGTTAAAAAGCGCATAAATCCTTGAAATTGAATTTAAAAAAATAGTTATTTGTGTTATAATCGCTTTGTACTATGAAGAGTGATACCAATCGGAACCTGAATCGAGAATGTTCAAAGGGGGATGGATGATTTAGCGGACGATGGTTCCGGAACTTCAGCATGCTTAGCCAAAGTATGGAAATTAAAAGGAGGTTTTTGCTTTGAGTAAAGTAATGACGTTAAAAGACGCTATTGCAAAGTATGTCCACAGTGGTGACCATCTTGCACTGGGTGGTTTTACGACTGACCGTAAACCGTATGCAGCCGTCTATGAAATCCTGAGACAGGGAATCACGGACCTGACCGGACTTTCCGGTGCTGCCGGCGGTGACTGGGATATGCTCATTGGCTGTGGCCGTGTCAAGGCATATATCAACTGCTACACGGCTAACTCTGGTGTAACGAATGTTTCCAGACGCTTCCGTAAATGGTTCGAAGCGGGCAAACTCACCATGGAAGATTATTCCCAGGATGTCATCTATATGATGTGGCATGCCGCTGCCCTTGGCCTTCCGTTCCTTCCGGTTTCCTTGATGCAGGGCTCCAGTCTTGAAACCGAATGGGGCATCAGTAAGGAAGTCCGCAAGACCCTCGATAAGGTTCCTGATGACAAATTTGTCGAAATCAAGAACCCGTTCAACGACAAACAGCGCGTCCTCGCCATTCCTGTTCCTCAGATTGATGTAGCCATCATCCATGCCCAGCAGGCTTCTCCGGATGGTACGGTTCGCATCTGGGGCGGCAAGTTCCAGGATGTCGATATTGCTATGGCTGCTAAGCACACCATTGTTACGTGCGAAGAAATCATCAGCAACGAAGAAATCCGCCGCGATCCGACCCAAAACGACATCCCCTGCATGTGCGTAGATGCGGTTGTCTTGGCTCCTTATGGCGCTCATCCGTCTCAGTGCTTCGGCCTGTATGACTATGATAATCCGTTCTTGAAGGTCTACGATGTTGTTTCCAAGACCCAGGAAGATTTCGATGCATTCTGCAAGGAATGGGTCTTCGACCTGAAAGATCACGATGAATACCTGAACAAACTGGGCGCAACCCGCCTCATCAACCTGAAGGTTGTTCCTGGTCTTGGGTATCATGTTGATATGACGAAGGAGGGCTAATTAGGATGGCTGATTACACGAATTACACCAATAAAGAAATGCAGGCAGTTACCATTGCCAAGCAGATTAAAAATGGTCAAGTCGTAACCGTTGGGACCGGGCTCCCCTTGATCGGTGCCAGCGTTGCTAAGAGAGTCTATGCTCCGGACTGCCACATCATCGTAGAAAGTGGCCTCATGGACTGCTCCCCTGTTGAAGTACCTCGTTCCGTTGGTGACTTGAGATTCATGGCTCACTGCGGTACCATTTGGCCTAACGTTCGTTTCGTCGGTTTTGAAATCAACGAATACCTCCATAAGGAAAACCGTCTCATCGCTTTCATCGGCGGTGCGCAGATCGACCCCTATGGTAACGTAAACTCCACCTCTATTGGTGACTATCATCATCCGAAGACCCGTTTCACTGGTTCTGGCGGCGCAAACGGCATTGCAACCTATTCCAATACGATCATCATGATGCAGCATGAAAAACGCAGATTCATGGACAAGATCGACTACGTGACCAGCCCGGGTTGGATTGATGGCCCTGGCGGACGTGAAAGACTGGGCCTTCCCGGCGAAGTAGGGCCTCAAATGGTTGTTACGGACCGCGGGATCCTCAAATTCGACGAAAAGACCAAGAGAATGTACCTGGCTGGATATTATCCGACCTCTTCCCCCGAAGACGTCATTGAAAATACGGGTTTTGAAATCGACGTTTCCCGCGCTGTTGAATTGGAAGCTCCGGAACCGTCCGTTATCAAATTGATTCGTGAAGAAATTGACCCGGGCCAAGCCTTCATCAAAGTGCCTGTGCCGGAAGCCAAATAAGAGATAAGTAGGAGGAACGAAAAACATGGGTTTTTACTCTATGCCCCGTTATTTTGAACATATGCCGCAGGTCGGCAAACCGATGAAGAAAGCGAATCCGGAAAACGAAGCTCAGCTGAAAGCCATCGAAGCCGAGATCCACGAACTCATCAAAGCCGCCCAGTCTGCTGGCCGCAGCGATGAATCCCTGAATGAATCCGGTCAGCTGACTGCACTGCAGCGCGTTGAAAAACTGGTTGAACCGGGCACTTTCAGACCGCTCAACACCCTGTACAATCCCGAAGGCAACAAGAACGGTTCCGTCAGCATTGTCAAGGGCTTGGGCCGCATTAACGGCAAGTGGGCTGTTATCGTTGCTTCTGACAACAAGAAGCTTGCCGGTGCCTGGGTACCGGGCCAGGCCGAATGCCTGCTCCGTGCTTCTGACACGGCAAAGACCCTGCGCATCCCTCTTGTCTATGTCCTGAATTGCTCTGGCGTTAAGTTCGACGAACAGGAAAAGGTTTATCCGAACCGCCGTGGCGGTGGTACGCCTTTCTTCCGCAATGCTGAACTGAACCAACTCGGTATTCCTGTTATCGTAGGCATTTATGGGACGAACCCTGCTGGCGGCGGTTACCACTCCATCAGCCCGACCATCCTCATTGCCCACGAAAAAGCCAATATGGCTGTTGGCGGCGCCGGAATCCTTGGCGGAATGAGCCCGAAAGGGTACATTGATATGGAAGGCGCTGAACAGATTGCTGAATCTGTTGCAAAAAGCGGCAAGACCGAGCCCCCTGGAGCGGTTGATATCCATTACACTGAAACGGGCTTCTTCCGTGAAGTTTATGCTTCCGAAGAAGGTGTTCTTGAAGGCATCAAAAAATATATTGGCATGCTGCCGAGCTACAATCCGGAATTCTTCCGTGTTGACGATCCGAAAGCACCGGCCCTGCCTCTGGATGACCTCTACTCCTTGGTTCCGCTGAACGACAAGAGAGCCTATGATATGTATAACGTCATTGGCCGACTCTTTGATAACAGTGAATTCAGTGAATACAAGAAGGGTTACGGCCCTGAAATGATTACCGGTATGGCAAAGGTCAACGGCCTTGTGGTCGGTGTTGTTGCCAACTTCATGGGCCTGTTGATGAACTATCCTGAATACAAGACCGGTGCTGTTGGTATGGGCGGTAAGCTCTATCGGCAGGGTCTCATCAAGATGAACGAATTCGTGACGCTCTGCTCGAGAGACCGTCTGCCAATCATCTGGATCCAGGATACGTCCGGTATCGACGTTGGCAACGACGCTGAAAAAGCCGAACTGCTTGGTCTGGGTCAATCCCTGATCTATTCCATCCAGAATTCCAACATTCCGCAATTCGAAATTACTCTGAGAAAAGGTTCTGCAGCTGCTCACTACGTACTGGGCGGGCCTCAGGGCAACGATACGAACGCGTTCTCCATTGGCACGGCTGCCACGGAAATCTATGTCATGAACGGCGAAACCGCTGCTGTGGCTATGTATTCCAGACGTCTTGCTAAAGATAAGAAAGCCGGCAAGGACCTGCAGCCGACCATAGACAAGATGAATGCCCTAATCGAAGCTTTCCATACGAAATCTCGTCCGAAGGTTTGTGCTGAACTCGGCCTTGTCGATGAAATCGTTGATTTCACTAACCTTCGTGGCTATGTAGAAGCCTTCGCCGAAGCTGCTTACCAGAATCCGAAATCTGTTTGCCCGTTCCATCAAATGCTGCTGCCAAGAGCCATCAGAGAGTTCGATACCTTCACGAAGAAATAATTTCCTTAGGAGGAACTTTACTGAATGAGTATCTATACCCTCGGAATTGATATTGGTTCCACTGCATCAAAATGCATCATCCTCAAGGATGGCAAAGACATTGTCGCCAAGTCCCTCGTGGACGTTGGGGCTGGCACGACTGGACCGGCCCGTGCCATTTCCGAAGTCCTTGAGAGTGCCAACATGAAAAGAGAAGATCTGGCCTTTACCCTGGCAACAGGGTATGGCCGGAATTCCTTGGAAGGCATTGCTGATAAGCAGATGAGTGAGCTTTCCTGCCATGCCATGGGGGCCCATTTCCTCTGGCCTAATGTCCACACGGTCATTGATATCGGGGGACAGGATGCCAAGGTTATCCATATTGAAAATGGTGCGATGACCAACTTCCAGATGAACGATAAATGTGCCGCAGGTACGGGACGTTTCCTCGATGTTATGGCCCGTGTCCTCGAAGTCAAGGTCAGTGATCTTGCTCCGCTGGGGGCGCAGTCTACAAAACGTGTGCCTATCAGCTCAACCTGCACGGTCTTTGCGGAATCGGAAGTCATCAGTCAGCTGTCGAAAGGAACCAATAAAATCGACATCATTGCCGGTATCCATCGTTCCGTTGCCAGCCGTGTCATTGGTCTTGTCAACCGCGTCGGGGTTTCTCCAGACGTGGCCATGACCGGTGGGGTGGCACAAAACTACGGCATTGTCCATGCATTGGAGGAAGGCCTTGGCGTAGAAATCAAGACATCTCCCTTGGCCCAGTACAATGGGGCCTTGGGAGCGGCTCTCTATGCATATCGAAAGGCGAGCAAGTAAGCGCTCAACTTGATGAAAAGAAGGAAGGATCATTATGGCAAAAACTGTAAGTCCTGGCGTCCAGGCATTAAGAGACGTAGTTGAAAAAGTTTATCGTGAATTGAGAGAAGCTAAAGAAGCTGGCGAACCTGTAGGCTGGTCGTCTTCCAAGTTCCCTTGCGAACTGGCTGAATCCTTTGGGCTGCATGTTGGTTACCCTGAAAACCAGGCTGCCGGTATTGCAGCTAACCGTGACGGCGAAGTTATGTGTCAGGCTGCTGAAGACCTGGGCTATGACAACGATATCTGTGGTTATTCCCGTATTTCCTTGGCTTATGCTGCTGGTTACCGTGGTGCCAACAAAATGGATAAAGATGGCAACTATGTCATCAATCCGAACAGTGGCAAACCCCTGAAAGATGCCAATGGCAATAAAGTCCTCGATGAAAATGGTAAGCCGGTCAAGGATCCGAAGACCCTGAAACCGTATGCAACGACGGATAATATCTATGAAATTGCTGCCCTTCCGGACGGAGAAGAAAAGACCCGCCGTCAGAACGCGCTTCATAAATATCGTCAGATGACCATGCCGATGCCGGACTTCGTTCTGTGTTGCAACAACATCTGCAACTGCATGACCAAATGGTATGAAGACATTGCCCGCCGTCATAACATTCCCCTCATCATGATCGACGTTCCTTACAATGAATTTGACCATGTCAACGAAGCCAACGTCAAATATATCCGCAGCCAGCTCGATACGGCTATCCGTCAAATGGAAGAAATTTCCGGCAAGAAGTTCGACGAAGATAAGTTTGAACAGTGCTGCCAAAACGCCAACCGTACGGCAAAAGCTTGGCTGAAGGTCTGTGACTACCTCCAGTACAAACCGTCCCCGTTCAACGGTTTTGACCTCTTCAACCATATGGCTGACGTCGTAACGGCCCGCGGCCGTGTCGAAGCTGCTGAAGCATTCGAACTGCTCGCCAGCGAACTGGAAGAACACGTCAAGAACGGCACGACGACCGCTCCTTTCAAGGAACAGCATCGTATCATGTTCGAAGGCATTCCTTGCTGGCCGAAACTGCCTGACCTCTTCAAGCCGCTCAAAGCTAACGGCCTTAACATCACGGGCGTTGTGTACGCACCGGCCTTTGGCTTTGTTTATAACAATCTTGATGAACTCGTCAAGGCTTATTGCAAGGCTCCGAACTCCGTTTCCATCGAACAAGGTGTTGCTTGGCGTGAGGGTCTTATCCGTGACAACAAAGTCGACGGCGTTCTGGTCCACTACAACCGTTCCTGCAAACCTTGGAGCGGGTACATGCCTGAAATGCAGCGCCGCTTCACGAAGGATCTGGGCATTCCGACCGCCGGCTTCGACGGTGACCAGGCTGACCCGAGAAACTTCAACGCTGCTCAGTATGAAACGCGTGTACAGGGCTTGGTCGAAGCCATGGAAGCAAATGACGCAAAGAAGGGGAATTGACAATGGCTATCAGTGAACTGATTGAAGAATTCAAAAAAGTATCTGCCAGCCCGAAGACCATGTTGGCCAAATATAAGGGTCAAGGCAAAAAAGTAATTGGCTGCCTGCCTTACTATGTTCCGGAAGAACTCGTCTATGCTGCTGGTATGGTTCCGATGGGAATCTGGGGCAGCAACGGCAAACAGCAGATCCGTTCCAAGGAATACTGTGCAACCTTCTACTGCACGATTGCTCAGCAGTCCCTCGAAATGCTGCTTGATGGGACCCTCGATGATATTGACGGAATCATTACGCCGGTTCTGTGCGATACCCTGCGTCCGATGAGTCAGAACTTCAAGGTTGCCATGAAAGACAAGATGCCTGTTATCTTCCTGGCTCATCCTCAGGTCCGTCAGAATGCTGCCGGCAAGCAGTTCACCTATGACGCATACAATGAAGTCAAAGGCCATTTGGAAGAAATCTGCGGTCATGAAATCACCAATGATGCCATCCTTGATGCCATCAAAGTGTATAATCGCAGCCGTAAGGCCCGCCGCGAATTCTGCAAGCTGACGAACGCCCATCCTGACCTGATCCCTGCTTCTGTTCGTGCAGCCGTTCTGCGTGCAGCTTACTTCATGCTGAAGGATGAATATTCGGACAAACTGGAAGCCCTCAACAAAGAACTGGCCGCTGCTCCTGTTGGCAAGTTCGATGGCCATAAGGTTGTCGTTTCCGGAATTATCTACAATATGCCTGGCATCCTGAAAGCCCTTGATGACAACAAACTCGCCATTGCTGCTGATGACTGTGCTTATGAAAGCCGCAGCTTCGCTGTGGATGCTCCGGAAGACCTGGATAATGGCCTGCAGGCACTGGCTGTCCAGTTCTCCAAACAGGGCAACGATGTTCTCCTCTACGATCCTTCCTACCAGGAAGATACGAGAAATGAACATGTCTGCAGCCTTGTGAAGGAAAGCGGTGCTGAAGGCGTCATTGTCTTCATGATGCAGTTCTGCGATCCTGAGGAAATGGAATATCCTGACCTGAAGAAGGCGCTGGATCGTCACCACATTCCTCATATCAAAGTTGGCGTCGATCAAATGACCCGTGACTTTGGTCAAGCTACGACGGCTCTCGAAGCATTTGCTGAAAGCCTCTGATGATTGCAAAAAGGCTGTCCCTTTGGGGGCAGCCTTTTTCA
>NZ_AWUR01000004.1:0-98466 GCF_000468835.1 Acidaminococcus sp. BV3L6
AATAAAAAGGCCCTCCGCATTCTCTTTATGGAACGATCTAACAACCGTGGCCCCTAGGTCCTTGATTTTCATTTCGTATCCTTCAGGCAGGGTTCCCGGGGTTATTTCAAAAGAAAGGGAAAGCGTTGTTCCTTCAGTCAGCAAGGATTCGTCACAGCCTAGCTCGGCATGAAGAAGCATGCCCGTTGTTGAGATGTCAAGGGCCCGTGCCTTGATACGGTCCTTTTCTACACGGACGGTAACTTCATAATCCACGAGATAGCGCCGTCCCGCAGCATCTTCCCTGATATAGGCACCAAAATCCTCAGGGCCCCGTCCGCCGCCGTTTCCTCTGCGGCGGTCCCGATGGCTGCGCACGCCCGATGCATCCGGCACATGGGATAACAATCGACGGTCTTTTTTCTCCCTCGTGAGGACATCACAATGTTCTTTCACAATCCTTCTCCTACAATCCAACAATCTTAAGGCCCCGCTGTTGAAGGGACTCAATCAAGACCTCTACTTTTTCCGCTAAACTGGCCCCGTCCGAAGCCGCTTTTTCGGGACGGTCCTTGACTGTGGGCGGGTGCTCGATGGGCCCATTTTTCCCGGTTTGGACCTTGGGCTTTTTAGGTCCGCCCACGACGGGAACGCCGCTTTCCACGGCAAGGATGCTCCCCCCACCCACGCCAAGGGCAAATGTTTTGACGTTGTCTTTGGTTGCCATCTGACTGGGGTAAAACAGGAGGGGTGTATCTACATATACGGGAAGACCAGCCGCGGCTGTCCTTACCAGAAGGTCGGCCGTAACCTTCGTTCTTGGGGCCCGCATATATTGCGGAGCTGACCCGGTAAGATCCGTTAGGGCCGTCTGGGCAGCCACAGCTTCCGCCATAAACTTAGCAATCGGCAGGGTCTCTGCCTGGGCCTGTCCATGGAAGGTAAAGTTTCCCAGCAAATGACCTTCTCCTTTGATCTTGCGCACAAGCTCCTTGTCCATGGCCGCATTTTCCCCTTCTACAAAGAACAAGGCCTTCACCTGATGGCTGCGAAGAACCGCAAGAAGCCGCTCGGTATCCGTCTTGGAGGGCAGTCCATCAAAAACAAGGAGTACCGAAGAAGAGTCAGGACGAGCAAGGAGACGGGCCGGTCCAATGCCCTGTTGATAGCGTTCAACCGCCTTTTTGACGGCGTCTTCCGAAGCCTCGTAGGAAGCAGCCGGTTCAGCCATGAACCGCGTGATGTCCCGGGCATTGAGGTCTTTTACCATTCCCTTGATGACATACATTCCGCCCCCAAGGAAAAGACAAAAGATAAGGACCAGTCCCACTTTTAGTTTGGTTTCACTTTTCATGGGCACTTCCTTTTATAGACTCCAGTAAAGAAATCCTTTTTCTTCAAAAGCTTTCCGTTCAAACATGCCCTTGACGTCAATGAGGACCTGTTTCTGTCCTGGTTTTGGCCGGCGGAACAAGCTTGCCGCCTCGTCGATCTGCAGCTTTCGGAAGACTTCATGCTGGACCAAAAAAACAATGCAGTCCGCATCATGAACAGCTTCCAAGGGCGTCAGTTCGAGCCCATAAAGACGGCTGACTTCTTCTTTATCGGCACAGGGATCGACCATTTTGGGAGAAAGGCCGCACTTGCGGAATTCCTCATAAACATCGTAGGACCGGGAATTTCGGACATCAGGGCAGTCTTCCTTGAAGGTCATGCCAAAAAGGAAAAGATTGGCCCTGCAGATATCGATCTTGGCCTGCAGAAGCCGGGTCTGGACCTGGCGCACCACAAAACTTGACATGCCATTGTTGATGCGGCGTCCGGCAGAAACGACCTGGGAATGATAGCCCAAGGTTTCGGCCTGGTAGACAAAATAGTAGGGATCGATGCCGATGCAGTGTCCCCCTACAAGACCGGGATAAAAACCCAGGGCATTCCATTTGGTATTCATGGCCTTGATGACTTCCTTGGTCTCAATGCCCATTTGGCTAAAGACCATGGCAAATTCATTGACGAGGGCAATATTGATATCCCGCTGGGAATTTTCGACCAGTTTGGCGGCTTCGGCGACCTTAATGGTGGGAGCGCGATAGATTCCAGCTTCAATGATGGATCCATAGACGTCAGCCACTGCATCCAACGTTTCCCCGTCCATTCCGGAGACAATCTTGACAATGTTGAAAAGCCGGTGCTGGCGGTCGCCCGGATTGATGCGTTCCGGTGAATAGCCAATCTTAAAATCAGGCCCGCAGGCAAATCCGCTTTCTCGCTCCAGGATAGGACGGCAGATATCTTCTGTCACGCCGGGATAGACAGTTGATTCATAAACGACGATACTGCCCCGGGAAAGATGGCGGGCCACAAGGGCCGTTGCCTCTTTGACCGCCGTCAGGTCCGGTGTATTGTCCCCATTGAGTGGGGTTGGGACAGCGATGACAAAAAAAACGCGCATCTTTCAGCGCTTCTTCCTGGGCCGTAAACTGGCAGTCCGTTTCCTTAAGGGCTGCGTCCCCTGCCTCCCCTGTCACGTCAACGCCCGCCTTGTAGCGGGCCACCTTTTTTTCATTGGTGTCAAAACCGATGACGTCATAGTGTTTGGCAAATTGGACAGCCAGCGGCAGCCCCACATAACCCAATCCGACGACAGCCAGTTTTGATTTTCTGGCGGTCAGATCGCTGCATAGATCAATAGCATTCATCCTTATTTCCTCTTTTTCCTTTCACTTTGACAGACAAGGCCGCCAAAGACATTCATTTCGTTCCTTCCGTCTTATCCTGATCTTCAGGTTCCTCATTCCCGTAATTCTTGAAATAGTAGGAAAGGCCTGCCCAGAGGGTGCGGCTGCGCGTCCCGTACTGAAGGTCTTCCAAATCATCGTACTCAAGGCTCAGGACCCAGTCGCGGGTCAGCGTGTAGGACAGACCCAGTCCATAGCCCTTGAATCCATGCATATAATCAGCCACCCCATTCATGGTATGTTCCACGTAAGTTGCCCGCGGCTGGTAGTAATACTTGGCATAGGTATAGAGGTTGCCCTTTTCCCAGCTGTTTTCCTCGCCGCGGCTCAAGGAAAAGACACCGCCGCTGCCGCCGGGCTCTGTTTCATCGTGTCCCAAAAGATACTGGGCTCCCACACGCCACCAGCCACCAAGAGGCATCTCATAACCAAGCATGCCGATGTTCCGGTTGTTGCCCCCATCCATGCGGAACCCGTAGGCCCCTAAAGAGAGTTTGTGCTCTCCTTTTTGGTAAATGGCAGTAAGTGCCGTAACTTCATCGGCCTCATTGACCTTGCCGAAAGCCCCTTCGTAGTACCAGGGATGATGATCGCCATAGGCGACTTGTATGCCCTTGAACCGGCTGTCATAGATATTTCCCTCTGCCAAGGTCTTACCGAAAGCACCGGCCATGACCATGACTTTTCCGACAGCCCCTTTCAGGTAGTACCGATCAAGATCAATGGTCCCGTTCATGCTGTCATCGCCATGGAGGGCCTTCTCGCTTTCAAGCATCCCGATAGCATGCCAGTTATTATCCAGGTTGTAATCCATGTAGATCCTGGCGCGCAGCCGCAGCCGGTCATCAGGGAACTGGATCCGCTTCCGTTCCGGATCGACGGCATGATGGTTGGACGTATCATTGTTATCAATCCGAAGTTCCCCATCAATCTTGAATCTTTTGGATAGATCGACGGCCGGTTCCGGCGTTTCAAGGACGGCGAGGTCCTGAGCGCGTTTTTCCTCATAATAGCCAAGGTCTGCCAGTTCTTCGGCATATTCAGCCTGTTTGCGGGGTAGGTCCGTCAAGGTTTCCGTCGGGACGGACGGGGCTTCTGCCAAATTTTTCCCTTCTTTCAAGATTGCCGCGTCAGTTGATGCAGGAGGAAGAACTCCCGAAGGCGCTTTTTTTGGCGACACAAGGCCTGCCATTTCATCCAGCACCCCATCCCTTCTTGCCGTCAAGGCTGCAAGTTGGCTTCTTGCCGGCTCGAGCCTTCTTTTGATAAGAGCAAGACGGACGCTGGCATCTGTAAGGATTTTTTCCCGATGCGAAGCTTCTTTTTCAAGGGGGGCCATCACTGCTTCATCGCCGCTTTGAAGGGACGCGTAGATCTTCTTTTTTTCCGTCTCTTCAAGCGCTTGCTGAGCTTTTTCATAGGCTGAATAGGCTCGTTTGTATTCCTTTTCAAGGACGCTTACCATGGCCGCTTCCCGGGCCGTAAGGCGCGACAGTTCAGAAAAGGCTGCCAGCTGTTTTTTCACCGCTTCCTGACGGGTCGGGGCATCCGCCTGAGAAAGGGCCAGTCCCACTTGCCGTGCCGTCTCTTTTCGAGTCGGTTCAGCTTCGGCAGCACGGGGCATCGCAAAAGGGAGGCTTAGGAGCACAATCCCCCAAAGGATTTTAGGATAATCAATTCGATATAACCTCACGTTAATTTCCTTCCGTGGTCGCTAGGTATCCATACGTAAGATCCTGCATTTTCTTACGTTTTTTCTTATCTTCGTACATCCGCTGATCAGCAAGTTCCTGCAGGGCATCCATGTCCTCTGTTTCGGAATAGCGGGCAATGCCCACGGATATTCCACCCAGGTAGGACCTACCGTCAATGGACAGGGGCGCTTTGAGGGACTGCTGGATTTCCTGCTTGATCCGGCGGATGTCTTCGGATCCAACAATAGGCAGGAGGGCAATGAACTCATCGCCTCCCACACGGGCGACGACCCCATAATGGTTAAAGATCTTCTGCAGACGTTTGACCCCTTCCTGAAGGACCATATCGCCAAACCCATGACCATAGGCATCATTGCAGTGTTTAAAATCATCCAGGTCCATATAGATCAAGATGAAGTCAAGGTCCCACTTTTGATAATTATCCACAAAATGGGACTGTGTTTCCTTGAACCCTTGGTAGTTCAATGCGCCTGTCAAGGCATCTATAACGCTTTTTTTCTTGAGTTCTGCCTGGATCTGGGTAAAACGGGTCACATCGCGGAACCAAGAAAGACTGCCGACAATTCGTCCGCCTTCAATGAGGGGAATCTTGTTCATCATGACCGTGCGGATCATACCTTTGGCCATGCAGTGGACCTTTTCCTCCGAAATGACCGGAATCTGCCCAAGGAGCATTTCCTCTTCCCGGTAGGTGGGGTCAAATTCTACATTCCAGCCCAGTTCCTCTTCCGACTGACCGAGGATATCATCCAGGGAAGAAAGGTTGAAATAATGCAAAAAAGCATCATTGGCCCCCAGGAAGCGGCCCCTGACATCTTTCCAGTACACGTTCATTTCCGGTAAATGGATCATGGCTTCCCAGAGGACCTCTGGCAAAATGGCGTCCGTCTTATCCAGCTGGGGAGACGGAACCAGCTTGTTTCGCGCCAAAATAGGTTCCATGGGCCGAGGCATCTGGGCCCCCATGAAATGGCGCAGGTTGACCGTTCCGCAATAGACCTTGACATCAGAAGGCTCCCCTGAGAGCCAGACCAAATGGAGCTGCCAGCCATTGCGATTTTCCTGTTCACTGCTCGTGACCCTGAAAAAAGTGGAAAGATAGCCACATCCTGATTCATTGATGCGAGTGACCAAGGTGGCTAAATCATAAAACTGCAGAAAGCGCTTCCAGTCTTCCGAGAAAACGTGCCGCCTTGCCCATTCCCGCAAAAACAAAGGCAGGGGCAGCCGTTCGATTTCATCGATCACGCTCATTCCCACCTTGATCCGATGGACGGTCTGGTTTGTCAGGTTAAGGGCAAAGAAGCTATCAAAAAGAGAAAAAATCCCATTCATGATGCTCTGGACAGCCGCCTTTCGGTCCTTGAAAGCCGACGTGCGGACACCGGTCAGAATGATGAGAAAAGCTTCCGCGCCATTTGACTCATTTCGGGCAATGGGGTCAATGCGCAGGGTACAGACTTCATTATGACTGAGGACCTCAATGGTGATGCCCATTTGCGTATCCTGACACTGCTTGATGGCCTGCAGAAGGTTCCTACGGTAAAAAGTCCCTGCCTGTCCCATATATTCATTGAAAGCCGCGGAATCACGAAATGCCAGCTGCCCTTCCCGCGCCGTAAAGGCCGCGTTCGTTTCAAGAAGGCTCAGCTTCCCCGCCTGATATTCGACGATGCAGGCAGGCAGGGAGGGAAGGACCAGCCGTTCGTCCTTGCCATGGGAAACCGGTTCCGGCATGGCCTGCACCATGTTGCAGCAGCCCACGGCATTGTAATACCGGCAATTGGATGCCGTTTCATCCGTATCCCAGATGGCAAGATCCAACAGTTGGGCAAACGGGATGGGCCGGCTGTAGAGATATCCCTGCATCCGTTCACAGCCCACGCTTTGGAGATACTCCAACTGCGCTTCGGTTTCAACCCCTTCTACAAGAGTCTTCATCCCCAGCTGCTTGACCATGGCAATGAGGGCCCCGATGATGAAGTTTCCCCGGTTGATATGGGCACTGCCCACAAGAAAGCGCAAGTCAAACTTGACCAGATCCACATCCAGATCCTTGAGGAGACTCAAAGAGGAAAAACCGCTTCCAAAATCATCCATCCAGACTTCATAGCCATGATCCCGCAGATCCTTGATCTGGTCCTTGAGGACTGATACATCATCACAGAAATCACGTTCCGTAACCTCCACGCACAGAGCATGGTCCGGCACGTGATATTGTGCTCGGAGCCGGTCGAGCTCCCTGCGGATCTCACAATTCTGGAAATCACTGCGGGAAAAATTGATGGAAATGGGCAAATTGACATCAGGCCGGAGCTGAAGGTCCTCATAAAGACGGCAGACTTCTTCGGCAACATAAAGATCCAATTTAGTGATCAGCTGCGTAGCCTCAAGCGGTTTGATGAAGATAGAGGGCAACAAATGGCCATACTGGGGGTCATCCCAACGAGCCAAGGCTTCTGCCGCACAGGCCTTACAGGTCAAGGTCCGGACAATGGGCTGGAAGAAAACCTTGATATCGTGGTTTTTCAGGGCCTCTTCCAAATGGGTCACCACATAGTGATCGATGGCCAAATGTTTTTGAAGGTCTTCGTCATATTCCCGGTAAACCGCCTGATAGTCCTTTTTGATATGGGCACAGGCTGCTTTGGCATAATCCGAAGCGGTAATGGGGCTGATCTGGGGATTGGAAACAATGAATATGCCTGCCTTTAAGTCAAGCTGATTGTTGCTGCGCAGGGAAAGCGCCTTCTTATGGAGATGGATCAGCCGCTCCCGCACATCCGGGACCCCGGTCACAACCGCAAACTGTATGGAGGCACCGCGCGTAATCAGGGCATCGGGAAAGGTCTGATGGATCAGGGCAGACACTTCCGTGAGCAAATGGGCCCCTTCACTGATATCCCCCTGCATATTGATGAATCGAAAATTTTCAAGATCAAGGAAAATGTAGCAGGCCTTCTTCCCCTGCTGGAGAAGTTCCTTTTGGAGCTGTTCGGCCTGCATCCAGAAATCACTGGTGCTGTCCAGACGATTTCCCTGCGCTTCCTTTAATTTGGCAATGTCGTATGCTTGAACATTCATAAGAACACCTTCTTCTTCAAAGACACGGCACTTGCGATTTCTGGCCGAGGGGCATCATGACGAGGGTTCCATAATAAGGAGACGTCATCTTCATGGAAATCAACATCTCTTCCTGGAGAAACTGGCTCTTGATGC
The DNA here is from genome assembly GCF_000468835.1 of Acidaminococcus sp. BV3L6. Classification (NCBI taxonomy): domain Bacteria; kingdom Bacillati; phylum Bacillota; class Negativicutes; order Acidaminococcales; family Acidaminococcaceae; genus Acidaminococcus; species Acidaminococcus sp. BV3L6. The sequence continues at coordinate 7,652 of NZ_AWUR01000004.1, forward strand.
GAAAGGTTACATTTTCCTTTTCATTGGCCATTTTATGGATATACGCCCACAGGGGCTGATCCGGAGCCTTGAGCAGCGGCATGATGGAACGATTGGTCCAGCGTTCAGGACGCATGTTAAAAAGGTCGGCAAAGGCCTGGTTCACGACCTTGATGCGAATGTTTTTAATTGCCCCCACGCTATCACGTTCCACGGCGAAGACAAAAAATGGCGAAGGCACGGTATCGCAGTTGATGCGAAGGGACAGTTCCTCCGCGCTGTTTTGATGGTATACAGGCGCCTCCTGTCCCATTTTTTCATAGAATGCCCTTTTTTCCTCGTACATACGGCGGTCGGCTTTTTCTTTCAAGACGGAAAAATCCATCGAAAACTGCGGAACCCATACAACGCCCACGGCAAGATTGATGCTCCGGGACGCCATGAGCATACGGATTTCCCTGACCTTTTCCAGAAAGGACGCTTCCTTGATGCCATCATCGAGAATGATGAATTCATCCCCACCAACGCGAAACACCTGCTTTTTATCAAAGACCTGAATCAAGGTTCCCGTAACCCGGGTCAAAAGGTCATTGCCCGCCTCATGGCCATAATTATCATTGATCTTCTTAAGCCCCGAAACATCAGCGAAAATGACGCCCAAGCTTGTTTCATCCGATAAATGGTCGAGGGCGGAAAGAAGCCGATTGAAATTGCCTACCCCGGTCAGAGGATCTGTATAACCGAGGACCTGGAGCCGTTCAATGAGCTTCCAATTGTAAAGAAGGGTCGAGACAAAAAAACCAAGCAGCCGAACCGATTGTGAACTGTCATGGTGCGGCTTATCCGGGTCCTTATCAAACCCGATGATGCCAATGATGTTGCCATGACGCTTCAAAGGGGCCGCATAGGCCTTTTCCGTCTCTACGACCTCTTGTGTCCAAATATGGGGAAAACGGGCTTCAATCTGGGAGGCCGTGAAGACTTGATGCATTTCCCGCTCTGAAACAGCGGAAACCTTCCATTCATAGGTCATAATAAAACTGTCAGGACCAATCTTTTCCAAAATATAGACCCGTTTTCCATCAAGATGCTGACTGAATTGGGCCATCAAGTTTTGGAAGGATTCCTCCGGACTATTTCCATCATCATAGAAGGGATCCTGATTGATACTGACGCCATAAGGTGACCATATGTGGTTTTGTGAAGCCATGATGCCGTTTTCCTCGCTTTCTCCCCCACAATGAGGGTAAATAACCTAATCAGTTGCTGTTTGTTGCCAATATTTCCCTCTCATTCCCATTAAAAACAAGCAATATAGTCGTATTATACATGATGAAATATCCTTATGACAATAAGGCTCATCTAGACGCTGCCAAGATAATCCGTTCCATCATAGGTTACATTTATAATCATTATTAAGTGGAAATTTTTGATAAAGACCAATTCTTATTGGCGGAATTTTTTCTGATTTGGGATGAAACGGACTCTTTCCCATATAATGGGGACCTCCCTGGATAGAGTACAAAAAATAAGACTATTTTCTTGAAAATTCTTTATTAATAAATGTTCTATGAAGACAGTCATTGTTTTTATCAAGAAATGATAAGGATGAAACAGATTGAAATTTTTCACAAAAATTTCACATTTTTCTTTCCCTATGGGGCTTTCCCCTAAGACACAGAAAAAGGACGGGAAGAAAGGCATTCCCCGTCCTTTTTGATGCATTATCCTTGTGCTGCAACCGGCGCATGGTTCATGATTTTTTCTCCTCCCAGAAGCCACTGGATACATTCCAGGAGGGTTTGGGTCATATTCACAACCCAAAATTCGCCTGCTTCCGTCAGGTCATATTGGATTCCATTAAAGTGCCATAATCCGTATTCTTCCCACAGGTCTCCCAAGTGGGAGAGGCTCACAAGACGCGAATCAAGCGCCATGAGGGCATCGAGATTTAGATGGCACTGATTCATCTCTCCTTGGACGCGGGCTTCATAGGCCGCAAAAGGGGAAACTTCAGAAAGGAACATAAAAGGTTTCACTCCCCTTGCCACCATACCTTCATAAGGTTCCAATACGCGGTGAAGCATGGTCGATACGCCGTCCACATGACCGCCAGCGCCGCAGCCAAAAGGAAACAGATGGGTTCCGCTGCGGGCAAGGGTATTGTACAGGCTCCGTTCCCGATTGTTTTTAGCCCAGTGGCAGTGACTGATCCGCTTGCAGCCCCATTGGGCCATATAGCGTCTTCCTATACGGAACATTTCCGTCTGCATGAGGGTTGTGGCCGCCGGCGAAAGGCGACCTTCTTCAATGCGCTTATGAAGGTCGCTATTTTCAAAGACGTCAAGCTGGTAGAGGTCCGCCCCATCGACACCGCTTTCCACAAGATGGTGCAGGTCTTCCTGCCACACGTCAAGGGTTTGGTCCGGCAGGCCATACATGAGGTCAATGATGACGGCGCACTGATTGTAGGCGCTGAGCTTCTGGAGCCGCTTCATGACTTCTTCTCCCGTATCGATGCGGCCCACTTGCTGACGAACCTTCGTGTCAAAGGACTGGACACCCAGGGAGATGCGGTTGACGCCTTCTTCCATCCAGACATCCATTTTTTCTTCCACAAGGTCATGGACGCGCCCTTCGAGGGTAAGTTCATAGTCGTTGGCAAGGGGCAGGGTCTTACGGATAGCGCGCAATAAACGCCGGATGTTGGAGGGAGATAGACTTGTCGGTGTGCCGCCGCCAATGAAGACGGCCTGGATGGGCGCACTTTGAAGCCTCGGTTTATCGGCATCCTGAGCAAGTTCCATAAGGAGATGGTCCACATAACGATCTTCGACGGACGTATCCGTCCCGTTTTGAAAGAAGCCGCAGTACAGGCATTTGGTCTTGCAGAAGGGGATGTGAAGATAGGCCATTTGCAGCGGATTTCCTTCTACGGGACGCTTCATGAGGGCATTCCAACGCGCCTGAGCCTTATCGGGTGGAATCATGCGCCCCTTGAGGCCGGCGTGGACGACACGCTTATGGCGGAAAGCCCCTTGCAGGGGATCTGCCGCCTTTTTACCAAACTGCAGGATCCGTTCCTCTTCCGGCAGGGCTGCTATATAAGCAGCTAGGTCTTTGACCGTCATTTCCGTCCCTCTTCCACCATGAGCTGGATTTCATGGGCAAAATGAGCGGCATCGCTCAAATCCTTTTCATCAGGATGGGTGGAGGCGGCCTTGTGACGGGCTTCATTTTTGGGATTCTTCCCATGGATATTGTCACTGGGGAACATGCGGTACATCGCTTCAATAAGCTTGGGATCTACTTTGCCCTGACAGATGAATGCGCCTAGGGTTTTTTTCCCATCCGGCAGACAGGCGGCACCCTGTTCCAAACTTTTCATAGCATGGGGGCTCTTAGGGTCGGCGCCCAAGGTTGCAAAAAGGGCAATATAGGGATTATCAAGACTTTTTAGGACAGTGCGGCTTGCTTCATCGGCGGTTCCCTTATCGACCCAATAGCCCATGAAGACGCAGTCATAGGAAGTGGTGCCCTCGGGCAGGCTTTCCTTGAGGTCCTTGATATCAACGCAGGGCGTGCCTTCCGGCAGGGCCTTTTGGATGGCTCGGGCCACCATGCGCGTATTTCCTGTGCGGGAAGAATAAAGTACAAGATAGTTCATGGTAAAACTCCTTTTCATCAGAAGGTCAATTCTACGCCCGCTCTCCAGATACGGCCGCAGATGGAGAAGTTGTCATCATTGGAGAAGTGTTTATCAAAAATGTTGTCCACACCGGCATAAAGGTGGGTATTCTTGCCAAGGTCCTTGGTGACGACGAAGTTCGTCGTGCTGTAGGTGTAATTTTACCCATCGCCGTTGAGATAATCCTGTACCACTGGTTATAACGTGTCATGGTCCAAGGATTATCCTTGCCCGTCGTATAGGAAAGTTCGGCGAGACCGTTCATGCGGGCATTGCCTGTAAGGCGCTTGGGTGAGCTTATTTTTAGCATCCAGATAGGTCATGGAAAGCTTGGCATGCCAATGATCATCGAAGCGGTAGGTCACTTCACTTTCAAGTCCCTTCATGGCGGCCTTGTCAATATTGATGTACTGGTAGCGGACAGTCCGTCCGAAGCGGCCCTGGTACTGCGAGGAGATAGGGTCATCGATCTTGTTGTGGAAATAGGTGACCTTCGCCCCCGCCTTATCTTTTTCTGCCTCAAACCCGATATCGAAGGTCCTGATTTTTCCGGGTCAAGATGTTCATTGCCCCAAACCTGGATCTGCATGCGGCCCATGTTGCGGTCCATATGGGAGTACAGCTCAATGATGGACGGAGCCCGGTAGCCGGCGCCATAGTTTGTCTTGATCCGGCTGTTTTTGCTCATGGCATAGGTAAGGCCCGTCCGCGGAGAAAGTTCCCCGCCAAAGCTGTCGTGATGGTCATAGCGAAGGGACGGGACAAAGAACAGTATATCCGTCAGGTTCCATTCGTCCTGTACGTAGAAGGCATAGCTTTTCACATCGGCCGAGCCATATGGCTTGGTCATGCCTAGATAGGTTTCTTCTGTCCGGTTCCCGGCACCTGTGCCAAGGCGCGTGCCGCCGGCCTTTTGTTTGCGGTACTCACCGCCATAGGTCACGGTATGATGCTCATCGACATGATAGGTATTCTTTACTTCAACAACGTATGTTTCGTATTTGCTGTGGTCAAAGTCCTGCCAGACGCCGGGCGTCTTTTTTCGGGATTTCTTGCCCAAGCGGTTGTAGTCGTTCTGGAACTCATAATCATTTTTGCTGTGATAGCCGTCGTATTTGACGAAATAACTTTGGCGATTGTTATCATACCATTCCGTCATATCATCGCGGGCGGACGCGCTCATCGCCGTAGGATCACCTTCGGAAAAGCTCCCATACTGTTCCTTCATATAGGACGCCCCAAAAGAAAGGCCCCGCGTTTCATCAAACTGGCAGCGGCCCTTGAAATCGACATAGCGCCGCGGTCCATACATGTTGGAGTCGCCGTCCCGGTCCGCTTTTCTTACTTCTGTAAGATTGTAATTGACGTCAAGGTTCAATTTCCCCACCTTGCCCGTCAACACACCGCCGTACAAAGCTTGTTCCCGACCGCCCAACCAAGTGCCGACATAACCGCCGGCTTTTTTGTTCTTTTTGATGATGATATTGATGACGCCGCCCATAGCATTGCTGCCGTAAAGGCCGGATCCAGCGCCGCGCATGACTTCGATGCACTCCACCTCATCAAGGCTCATGCGATTGAGCTCATACACATTCATGGTACTTCCCGAATCCTCTCCGGCAAGGCGTCTGCCGTCAATAAGGATGAGGGTGGACGAGGTTCCCATGCCGCGAATGGAGACCTGGTTTCCGGTCATGCCCGCTTCCATGACATTGAGCCTGGTAAGGGGCTTTAGCGCGTCACGCACATTGTAAGCACCGCCCTTTTTGATGTCTTCTTCCTTGATGACCGATGTCGTCATGGGCACTCAAGCTTAGTTTTTGTCGCTGTAACGACCGTTTCCCCAAGGTCGTACGTGGAAAGGGGCTCCCCGCCTGCAAAGGCATTCGGTGTAATGCCCATGAAAAGGGCCAGGAGAACGCCTGCATAAACCTGGTTCTGTTTGTTTTTTCCCATATCTATAATTCAAAAATCCTTTCTCCTCAAGTATGTATCATTTCAAATCATAATACACTTCATGAAGTGTGCTTGTTTTATCCTTGGGCTGCCCTTCGTGCTGCGGCGACACAAGGTAAAGACGCACCCCGGGCCGGTGCTTCCTGACATAGGCTGCCGTTCCTAGGCCGTCTTCCATATGGAAGGAGCCTGTCACATGGAACATAACAGCATCAGGATGGGCGTCAAGGTAAGTCATGAGCGCTTCGGCCATCACGGCATCCTTGATGCACTGGGCTTTGTAAAAAGCCTCCTTTCTTGTCGTGCCAAGGGGCATAACGCCCGCGTTTTGCTTCATAACACGGCGGAACTTTTCCCGGTATTCCCCCGTTAACGGTTCAAGGTCTTTGGGCAGGTACTGGGCGTCTTCCAGAACCAGGCCGGTTGCACTGCCATGTTGGACCACATGGGAAGCGACGCGGCGCGGCACATTGGCCGCAAGGACGGGAAGCCCCTTCTTTTTGGCAAATTCCACAAGATGCCTGTAATCCCGCTCATAGTTGGGCCACGGCCGGCTGACTTTCAGGAACTCCATTTCCGTCATACGACCGGCAAGGTAGGCATCAAGAGATGCCTGCACGTCCTTTTCAAACATTTCCAACGATAGGACCAAGCGATCCGGAACAAGGCGGTAAAGTTCCGTCAAAAGTTCAAATTCCCGTTTGTGGGAAAGGGCATTTGTATGTTCTTCGCCAAAAAATATGATCCCGCTTTGGGCAGCTTCCTGGGCCACCGTGCCAGCCGGCAGGGCCATGCCCGCCTTGGAAAGGTAAAGACCAGGCGCAGCGTCGAGGTGGTGACTTGGGGGAATCCCCATAAGGAGCGGCAGAAAGCCAAGGACCATCATCCATTTTCTTTTCATAGGGTTCTCCTTAGTGTAGGGCAAAGACAAAGGTCTTCGAGGCATAACAGCGGACGGCATAGCCTTCCTTATAAGCCGGGGCAAAGGCATAAGTGTAGGCTGCCGACAGGGCCGCCTTATCCATAACGCCATAGCCGGAACTTTGGATGACCGATGCCGCTTCGACAGCGCCATCTTTTCCGACCACCATCTGGACAGTGACGCGTCCTTCGATGCCGCGGCTGCGCATGGCCTCGGGATAGTTGGGGGCGCTTCCGGAAAGAAGCGTCGGTGATACATCGGGCTGGATGGCGTCCGTATCAAAGGAAGGTCCACCGGAACCAGAACCGCCCGCTTCGCCTGCGCCGTCACCCGTGCCTTCTCCCATACCCGTTCCTGCACCGGAACCCTTCTCCGAACCTTCGCCGCTTTCCGCTCTGTCATTGGATACATCAAAAGAGGCAGAAGCATCCTTGGAAATGGACGGCTGCAGGATCTTTGCAGAAGGAAGGGCGGTACTTTTTTCTGTCACCATGTCATCACTTCTTGCCGGCAGGGGCGGAAGGTTCTTCGTGCGAAAAGGGGCAGCCGCTGGAGGCGCCCCGCCCTTTCTCCCACCGCTTAGGCCTACCATGTAGATGGGACCTTTTCCTTTTACATGAGTCATGAGGCCTTGATAGGAAAGGACGCTAAAAATGCCAAAACAAAAAAGGTGAATCAGGATTGACGCCATGAGGCTTCGGTCCTTTGCATAAAGCACCATGCTTATCTCCTTTCTGCCGCCATGCCAACACGGGTAATGCCCGCTTCTTTCAAGAGGTCGAGCACATCAAGGATCTTTTGGTAATTCGTTTTTCCGTCCCCGTAGACCACAACGGACACATTGCGGTCCTTGATTACGGCCTTGCGCCCCCACAGGAGAAAGGCTTCCTTCGTAAGGGTCTTATCTTCAAGGAAAAGTCTGCCATCGGGCAGGACCGTCACATGGTAAAGGCTCTTTGTATCGACTTCGACCTGGGAAGCTTGGGGCAGCTTCACAGGGAGGGTCTTCACTTCGTTCATGTTCATGGTACTGACGATAAAAAAGACGAGGAGTAGAAAACTCATATCAATCATGGGGCTGATCATGATGCCCACAGAAAGGTTCTTTCTTTTTTTCAGACGGATCATAGGGACCTCTCCTCTTTTCGCAGCACGCAGGGACATTCACATTTCTTGCGTACAGCCTCCAAAAGGGTGTTGCTCATTTCTTCGATGCTCAGCGTAATGCTCTTCATGCGCCGTTCGAAATAACCGAGAATGCAGACAGCAATGATGGAAATGACAAGGCCAAAGACCGTCGTAATGAAGGCCTCAGCAAGACCTGCCGTTACGGCCATGGGATCTTGACCGCGTTCAACAAGTTTGGAAAAGGACCCCATCATGCCCGTGACCGTTCCCAAAAGGCCTAGGACAGGGGCCAAAGTGATGATGATATTGAGCAAAGCCAAGTTCTTCTCAAATTTATCCATGGCACGTTCTGCCCGGTAAGAAATGAAGTTTTCCAGGTACTCGTAATTTTCATGCTTATCCATGACGATGGTAGCAAGTTTTGCGATTTCTCCTTCCGTACTATCGGCAAGCTTCTTGGCCCCTTCCCAGTCGTTATTTTCAACGAGGGTACAAAATTTTTCCGTAAAAACCTTTCCGCTGTCTTTTTTCTTAAAGAACAGATAGCGGTTGATGCCAACGGTTACGGCTGCAATGGAACAGACAAGGAGCGGGTACATGACCCAGCCTCCGCGAACAAAATAACTTAAACCGGATGCAAATGGCTGCATCGTTTCATCCCTTCTTTCCAAGATGCTGACGGGAACGGTTCCGCCGCTTTGGCTGCGGCTGGTTCTGTTCCTTTGTCCAAAGTTTCCAAAAAAGTCCTTTTTTCTCGATTAGGTTCTCCAGTGTACCTTCTTCCGCAATGCGCCCGCGTTTCATGACAAAGATCCGGTCTGCATGGCGGATCGTGCTCAGGCGATGAGCCACAATGAGGGTGGTACGCCCGCGCTGAAGACTCTCCATGGCCCGTTGGACCTGGGCTTCTGTCACGTTGTCAAGAGCGCTCGTTGCTTCGTCAAGAATGAGGATGGGCGACGCGCGAAGAAACGCCCGGGCAAGGGCAATGCGCTGCCGCTGCCCGCCGGAAAGGCGGACGCCCCGCTGCCCCACAGCCGTGTCATAGCTTTGGGGAAAGCGCCCAATAAAGGATGCGGCATGGGCCCTTTCGGCCGCTTTTTGAACGGCCTCCATACCAGCAAAAAGGTTCCCATAGGCAATATTTTCCGCAATGGTTCCGGAAAAAAGGAAGACATCCTGGGAGACAAAGGCTATGGCCTTGCGAATGCTGTCACGGGAATAATCCGCCACATCCTTGCCGTCAAGATAGATATGCCCTTGGGTAGGGTCATAAAAGCGCAGGAGAAGACTTAAGAGGGTCGTTTTTCCGCTGCCCGTTTCACCGACAAAAGCGATGGTCTCCCCTTTCCGGATCGTAAAGGACAAGTCATGGAGTACATCGGGCAGTCCTTTATAGTGGAAGGAAACATGGCGGAACTCGATGGTGCCATGCGGGGCTTCAAGGGGCGGGAGATCCTTGCCGCTTTCTTCTTCCACCCTGATGAGCTCATAAAAGCGGCGGAAGCCAGCCATGCTCTTTTGATACGCTTCAACAAAAAAGACGAGCTTCATGGCAGGCTTGATAAACACGCCCACATAAAGGAAATAAGCCACAAGGTCGGCAATGGTCATAGCACCACGGCGGATTTCAAAAACGCCCATGAGGAGGATGGCAAACTGGATGAGGTGCGTAAAGAGGCTGATGCTGGAACCAAAATAAGCACCAAGAAAAAAGGTTTGTTCCCGGGCCCTTAGGTAGGCATCGGCCACCTTTTGGAAAGCCTCGATGATATGATGCTCAGCACTGTAAGCGCGGATCATGCGGATACCGCTCAGGTTTTCTTCGCCCAAGGCGGACAGGTGTCCAAATTCCCTTCGGTTCCGTCCATATTGGTTCCGGAGCTTTCCGCTAATGACGATGGTATGGACGACCTTAAAGGCCATGAGGACAATGACGACAAGGCCCAAGGGGCGATTGAGATATAAGAGAAGGATGATCGTCCCTACGGCCGTCACAAGGCTCACGGCAAAATCGCCGGGAATGCGGCTTACAAGGTCACCGGCTTCACTGATGTCTCCCATGAGGGTTGCCATAAGTTTTCCCGTCCGGCTGTAATCAAAAAAGGCAAAAGATAAGTGCGTCAGATGTCGGAAGAGGGTCATACGCAGGTCATTTTCCACACGGGCGCTGAGCTTTCCCCCATAATAGGAACCAAGGAGGGAAAAGAGAAAGACCGCCCCTTCCACAAGGGCAAGAAAGCCAATCTTTCGAAAAAGAACAGGCCAGCTTTGCAGGAACACCCCTTCTTCAAGAAGGTCCCGAACCCCCAGAGGAAAGACAAGTTCCAAAAGACCGCCCAAAGCGGAAATAATGACAAGGAAGAAAAACCAGCCCTTATATGCCGTAAGAGAGCGAATAAAATAGACAATCACGATAGACTCCTTACAGCAGATCTTCGTAGACGAGGACGGGACAGGCTTTTCCTTTGATGGGAACAAGGCGGCAATCCACTTCATAGACGTCCTTCATCATTTTTTCCGTAATGACTTTTTGGGGCGGTCCTTCCGCGTATTTTTTCCTATCCTTCAGCACGACGATGCGATCGCTGACATTCATGGCCTGAGACAGGTCGTGAAGAACCATGACGACGCCCATGCCAAGGGTCCTGTTAAGTTCCTTTACAAGGCGCAGGATTTCAAGCTGGTAGGAAATATCAAGGAAAGTCGTTGGTTCATCCAAAAAAAGCAGATCCGGTTCCTGGGCAAGGACCATGGCAATCCAGACGCGCTGGGCTTCCCCACCGGAGCAGCTCACAAGAGGTTTATCCCGAAGGTCCCAAACGCCCGTTGCTTCCATAGCGCGGCAGATGGCCTTCTCGTCTTCTTCCGTAATCGTTTGGTGCCACGCCTGATAAGGCACGCGGCCAAAACTCACGAGATCCTTTACGACAAAGCCTGGCGGTGCGATATGGTGCTGGGGCAGGACGCCCACCATCTGGGCAAATTCGCTGTTTGGAATCTCATCAAGATTCTTGCCGCAGCAGGTGATGCGGCCCTTTTGGGGAGAAATGAGGCGAGTCAAGGTCTTTAAAAGGGTGGATTTGCCTGATCCATTAGGACCAACGAAAGTTGTGATTTCTCCCTTCCTTACGGTCATGTCAAAGTCCTTGAGAACAAGGCGCTCTTCATACCCAATATCAAGTTTGGTTCCACTGATAGCAAACATTAGAAACGTTTCCTCCGAAGCATGTATAGGAAAAAGGGTCCCCCTGTCATGGCCATGATGACCCCGACAGGGATCTCCATGCCCGGCACGAGCATGCGCCCCACCGTGTCAGCCAAAAGCAAGGTCACGCTTCCCATGACGGCCGCCACTGGCACAAGGTCCTTATAGTTCGGGCCGACAAGCATGCGGGCCATATGAGGCACGACAAGGCCAACAAAACCAATCATACCGGCGACAGCAACCGTAGCCGCCGCCAAAAAGGCGCCTAAGGCGGAAAGCAGGATGCGGGTCTTGTTCACATCGACGCCAAGGCTTCGCGCCACGTCATCGCCAAGCTGCAGGAGGTTGGCCCCGCGTATGGCAAAAAAGGCAAGGACGGTGCCGATGCTCACGTAAATGACCACCGTTTCCACGTGCCCCCAACTGCGTCCCGAAAGGCTCCCATTCAAAAAGCCCAGAACGTTTGCAAGGTTATCGGAATTCAGGAGCTGCAGAAAAGACGTATAGGCACCAAGAACGGTGTTCACGGCAACGCCGGAAAGAACAATGCGCACCGGGTCGATGCCGCGGCGCCAGGCCATAAGGTAGATCAAGACGCAGGCAAAAAGGGCGCCCACAAAAGCTACAAGCGGCACAAGAGAAAGCCAACGGGGGAAAAGGAGCATGACCGACGTTGCAGCCGCTGCTGCCCCTGCAGAGACCCCGATGATGCCTGGATCGGCCAAGGGGTTTCTCATAACAGCCTGAAGCAGGGCCCCAGCAAGGGAGAGGGCCATGCCAATCATGATGGCTAGAAGGACACGAGGCAGGCGCAGCCCAACAACAATGACGCGGGCCATGCGATTTTCTTTAAAGAAGCCTTCGAGGATTTGTCCAGGCGGAATATAGGTGCTGCCAATTCCCAAGGCAAGAACGGCAAGAATGCCAAGTGCGATGAGAAGCGCCAAAAATACGAAACCAGTCCGTTTCTTCATTTGCCCGCTCCCGGAACTGCATCCAGCAGACTCACAAGGTCTTTGATCTGTTCCACTTCTTCAAGGCCGCCAGAAACAGCAAAGCGGCGTGGTAAATAGACCAGCTGACCGTTTTTGACAGCACGGAATTCGTTCCAATAAAAGGGTCGGGCCGCAAATTCTTTTTCCATGAGGACTTTTGTCTCGTCTCCGCCGCCCATGCCGCTCACAAACACAATGAGATCAGGTTCATAGCTCAAGGCTTCTTCTTCCTTCAGCGGAACCATGGGACCGGCGCCCTTACCGACGACATTCTTAAAGCCCAATAGGGAGAACATGGAGCCCACCGTGCCGGCTTCGTTCTGCACGTAAAAGCGAGGCGGTGCCCCTTGGAGGATGAGGACCTTTTTCCCGTCATAGCGACTGCGGGCTTCCTTCATCATTTCTTCTGCTTTTTCAAAGCGATTCCGGATGGCGTCCTTCTTGCCTGAACCATCGTCAAAAGCACTGGCCAGGATAAGGGTCATGGCCTTCACATCTTCATAGGTGACGGTCGGCCCGGCATCGACATAATAGACAGGGATCTTTTCTGCTTCGAGCTGCTTTCCATACGTATCTTTAGCATGGACGCCAACAATGACAAGATCTGGTGAAAGGGCGATGACAGACTCTAGGTCAATCTGGGAACGCATACCGGTTTGGAAAAGCGTGGCCTTTTCCTTGATTGCCTGGGGCCAAGCCAGGATCTTTGTATCAGGGACACCAACTTGGTTTACGCCCAGTTCATAAAGGGCAAGGACAGGAGAATTGGTCAGCGTCACAACCCGTTTGGGCCTCTTTTCAAGGCACAAGGCATCTGGAAAGCCTTGTTTCTGCAGGCTTTCCGGATAGGAAAGGACGAAGGGGGCTCTTCCGCTTGAGGATTCGGAAACGGATTCCTTTAAGGAGCAGCCAGCAAAAAGAAAGGTACAGAGGCAGCAAATGAGGGTTATGATTCGTTTCATTAATTAGTTTCTCCTAACTATAAAATGAATTAGCTCTTTAATTATCAAATTCTACCTTGATTTTAAATTAGTTGTAACTAACTTAAGCTAGTATAGCATAGTCATTCAACGCTCGTCAACATTCACCGCGATGAGAAACAGGGAAAGGACCGGGAAAAGTCCCAGTCCTTTGGTCTTGTTAGAAAGTGAATTCCACGCCGGCCCGCCACGTGCGTCCATTGATGGAATAAGCATCCGTATCAGGGAACTGCTTGTCAAAGATGTTGTCCACACCTGCATAAAGGTGCGTGTTCCGATTAAGATCCTTGGTAACGACAAAGTTTGTTGTACTGTAGGTATAGTTCTTTCCTTCACCGCTTAGATAATCCCGATACCACGTATTGTAGAGGGTGGCACTCCAGGGTTTTTCCTTACCCGACAGATAGGTCAGTTCGACAATGCCATTGTTGCGGGCCCGGCCCGTCAGGCGGGTATTGGTTTCACTGTTTTTCGCATCGAGGTAGGTATAGGTTGCTCTGGCGCTCCAGTGATCATCAAAACGGTAATTGTATTCGCCTTCAATCCCATTCATTTCCACCTTGTTCACGTTGACGTATTGGTAGCGCGTGGTCGACCCAAAGCGCCCGATGAGCTGGGTATCGATGAGGTTATCAATCTTGTTGTGGAAGTAAGAGAGTTTCCCGCTGCTCTTGCCTTTTTCCGCTTCGATGCCAATATCAAAGGTGCGGGATTTTTCCGGTTCCAGTGCATCATTCCCCCAGACCTGATAGGAGAAGCGGCCGAAATTGTGTTCCATGCGGGAATAAAGTTCGAAGATGGTCGGTGCGCGGTAGCCGAGACCATAGTTCAGTTTGACCCGTGCCGCATCACTAAATTCATAAGTTAGGCCGGCCCGCGGGGAAAGTTGGGCGCCGAAGCTGTCGAAATGATCCCAGCGCACGGAAGGAACGAAGAAGAGCTTCTCCGTCAGCTGCCATTCATCCTGGAGGTAGGCGGCATAGGAATCCATGCTCTGTTCGGAGTAGATACTGGAAAGCCCCAAATAGTTTTCTACCCGGTTGTGACCTTCAATGGTGCCAAGACGCGTTCCGCCAACTTTCTGATGGCGGTATTCGCCGCCAAAGGTGATGGCATGGTCCTCATTGGGACGGTAGGTGTTCTTTGCTTCCGTCACGGTCGTTTCATACTTGGCATGGTCAAAGCCCGTCCAGTTGCCGCCCCGCGACGTGCGGGATTCCTTACCCAGCCGGTCATAGTAGACCTGGAATTCATAGTCGTTTTTATCATCAAAGCCAAAGTATTTCACATGATAGTCCTGACGGTTATTGTCGTACCAAGTCGTCGAATCAGGCGTCCCCGACGTAAAGGTGCGATACTGTTCCTTCAGGAAGGAAACCCCTGCTTCAATCCCGGAATGGTCGTCAAAACGATAGGTGCTGTTGAAATTGAGATACCGGCGCGGACCATACATGTTGGTGCTGCCGTCCGTATCGATTTTGCGTACATCGCGCACGTTAAAGTCCACATTCATATTGAACTTACCCACGTTGCCCGTGGAAACGCCGCCATAAACGGATTGTTCCCGGCCGCCCAAGTCCGTTCCGACATAACCGCCGGCTTTCTGGTTTTTCTTCGTGATGATGTTGATGACGCCACCCATGGCGTCACTCCCATAAAGAGCGGAGCCAGAGCCGCGGACAATCTCAATGCGGTCAACGGCATGGATGTTCATGCGGTTCAGCTCATAGACATTCATGGTTTGCCCTGAATCCTCACTTGCCAGGCGCCGCCCATCCACAAGGATCAGGGTGGCATTCGTACCCATGCCGCGCAGGGAAACATTGTTGCCGACCATGGCGGCTTCCTGCACGTCAAGCCCGTTTACGAGCTTTAACGCATCGCGGACATTATAAGCCCCTTTTTCTTTCATTTCTTCCTGGGTGATGACTTCCGTCGACATAGGCACTTTCTTTTCTTCAAGTTTGGTCTTGGTCGCCGTAACAACTGTTTCTCCTAGGTCATAGGTCGGCAGGGACTGACTTGCACAAGCCGTACGATACGTACCAAAAAGCAAGGAAAATAAGACGCCAAGGGTGAGTATCCGGTTCATTTTATACTGGTTCTGCATCAAAGGCTCCTCCATCCTGGAATGATTGTTCTTACCTGCTCCATCTTCCATCATCTGTAAAAAGCGCTGCAGGTCGCGCTCGTTCCCTCTTTATAGGGAACACCAAAAAGGCATAGTTAGTTTATACTAATATAAGCCGATAAGAGTCTCCTTGTTTCCTCTCGTTTTACTAGCTTCATAGTTAGTTATAACTAACCTTGCATACTATAGCATGTCTTTTTCGTTCCGTCAACCATTTTTATGAAGAAATGATGAAAAAAAAGAGCCGCACGAGGCGGCTCCTTACGAGCTATCCGTTATTTCAGTTCATATCCGGCTTTTTCGATGACGGCCCTTGCAGCCTCATGGTCAAGCGGAGCAGAAAGGACAACTTGAACTTCACCCGTTTCATGGGAAGGCATGGCACTTACTACAGAAGGCAGGCTTTCGAGGGCTTTTTTCACCCGGCCTTCACAGTGGGCACACATCATGCCCGTTACATGAAGGGTCTCTTTTTCCTCTCCTGCACTCATGATTCCTCCATAGCGATAACCGGCCTTTATTACAGCTGCTTCGGCGGCTTTTTCGTCAAGGGGCGCCGAAAGTACAATATGGACCTTATTTTGCGTATGGTCCGCCACAGCACTTACTACGCCGGGCAGGGCTTCAAGAGCCTTTTTCACATGAGCCTCACAGTGACTGCAGGTCATCCCTGTCACGACAAGATCTTCTTTCAGGGCAGCGCTCGGCACTTGTTCCGCCGCTTTTTTCTTCTGGGAAGCGGCTTTTTGAACGGAGACAGGCCCCACTTCTACATGGTACTTTGCCTTATCTCCCGAAGCATCATGGATCTTCGTAAGGTTCAGGCGCAAGGCATTCATGCAGACCGTAAAGCTCGACAGGCTCATAGCAGCGGCGCCCACCATGGGGTTCATCTTAATGCCGGGGATGAGACCCGCGGCAAGAGGAATGCAGATGACATTGTAGAAGAAGGCCCAGAAAAGATTTTCGTGGATGTTCCTGACGGTACTGCGGCTAAGACGCACGGCGGCGGAAACGTCGGTCAGTTTGCTGTTCATGAGCACGATATCGGCCGAATCAATGGCGACATCGGCACCGGCACCGATGGCAATACCAATATCAGCACGGGTAAGGGCCGGCGCGTCGTTGATGCCGTCACCCACCATGGCAACCCTGCCATATTTCTGGAGCTCACGGATGACCGTTTCCTTTCCATCGGGCAGCACACCGGCAATGACACGGTCCACACCGGCTTCGCGGCCAATACTTTCTGCCGTCTTTTCATTGTCCCCTGTTAGCATGACTACGGTAAGGCCCATTTTCTGCAATTCCTTGATGGCCTTGGGAGAATCTTCCTTGATGACGTCAGCGACAGCAATCATACCGATAACAGTCCCATCAAGGGCAAAAAGAAGCGGTGTCCGGCCTTTTTCGGCCAGCGCTTCAGCCTGCCTTTCCAAAGATGGATCCAGACGGGCACTTCCTTTTATATAGCTAAGACTGCCGCCAAGAAGGACAGAGTCTCCTTTTTTTGCCGTCAGGCCATTGCCGGGGAGGATGGAAAAGTCATCGACGGCTTCTGCGGCAAGCTTCCGGGAAAGGGCTTCTTCCACAACGGCTTTGGCAAGGGGATGTTCGGATTTTTGTTCCAGGTCATAGGCAAGCTGGAGGAGGGTCCTTTCCGTTACGCCTGCAGCGGGAACAAGGTCTGTGACTTTCGGCTGTCCCTTGGTAATGGTTCCCGTCTTATCAAGAGCCACAATGCTCACTTTCCCCGCGATTTCAAGGGATTCACTGGTTTTAAAGAGGATGCCATTTTTGGCGCCGACACCATTTCCCACCATGATGGCAACCGGCGTTGCAAGACCCAGGGCACAAGGACAGGCCACCACGAGAATGGCGATGCCGCGGGCAATCGCCTCTCCAAAGGAAGCTCCGACAAAAAGCCAGCCTGCGGTGGCAATCACGGCAAGGGTAATGATGGTCGGGACAAAGTACATGGAAACTGTATCGGCAATACGGGCTATAGGTGCCTTCGTCGCCGACGCGTCGCTCACAAGCTTGATGATCTGGGACAGGGTCGTGTCCTCACCGACGCGAGTGGCACGGCATTCCAGGTAGCCCGATTGGTTTGTTGTGGCCGTCTGCACCTTATCACCGGGCTTTTTGTCAACGGGCAGGCTTTCCCCCGTCAGGGCCGCTTCGTTGACAGCACTGGTCCCTTTGATGACTTCCCCATCAACGGGGATGTTTTCCCCCGGACGAACAACAAAAACATCGCCAATCTTCACTGTCTCGATGGGAACGGTCGTTTCCTTGCCATCAATAAGCAAGGTGGCTGTCTTAGGCGCCATCTTCATGAGGCCCTTGAGAGCGTCTGTCGTGCGGCCCTTGGAAATGGATTCCAAGGTCTTGCCCACCGTAATGAGGGCAGGAATCATGGCGGCCGATTCGAAGTAAAGGTCCTGCATATAACGCATCATGAGTTCCTGCTGCGCCGCACCATGCGTGCCAAGGTACGTGATATCATACAGGACATAGAGGCTCCACAGGAAGGATACACCCGAGCCCAAGGCAACAAGGGTATCCATGTTGGGGGCCAGATGCTTCATGCTCTTGAAACCGCTGATGAAAAAGGCGCGGTTGATGAACATAACGATGAGAGCAAGGAGCAGCTGCGTAATGCCCATGCCGTAAAGGTTCCCATCAAGGAAGGCTGGCAGCGGAAAATGGAGCATATTGTGCCCCATGGTCAGATACATGAGGACGAGCAGAAAACCAATGGAATAGACGAGACGCCGCTTCAGTTTAGGCGTTTCCGTATCCTGTAAGGCGTCATCAGAAGCAGGCTTTGCGCTCGTACCGTCCATCCCTTTGGGAGACGCACCATACCCTGCATCTTCTACAGCCTTGATGATGGCTTCATTCGTCGCGTCCCCTTCGACGCCCATGCTGTTTGTTAAAAGGGAGACAGACACACTTGTTACGCCGGGCACGCCGGCAACGGCCTTTTCTACGTGGGCCTGACAGGAAGCACAGGTCATGCCCTCGACCTTGAATTGTTTCATTGAGGATTCCTCCTTTGATTCTCATCCACTATACCCTACCATGGTATTGTTTTCATCCTTATCTTACTCGACAGGTCCCTATTTGTCAATGGGAAAGACTACTTTTTTGCTAGAAATTTGTCATGACTAACTAAAAGGAAAAGAAAAAGTCCTGCCAGGTCATGCCTGCAGGAGCTTTTCTTCATATTCCCCAAGGATGGCAAGCAGTGCCTCCTCGGTCTGGGCCTGATTGATGGTATTGCGGTAATAGGCGCTGTGCGGCAGCCCTGTTAGGTACATGGCACCGTGGTGCCGCATTTCCCGGACGCCGACGCGCTCGCCTTTAAAAAGAATGAGGTCGTGGAGGTGGCGGCGAATCATGGCAAAGCGTTCCTGAACGGAAACAGGAGAAATCGCTTTTCCATGCAAAAGGGCCTTCACGTCCCGGAAGATCCAGGGATTGCCTTCGGCGCCACGGGCAATCATGACACCGTCGCAGCCCGTTTCTTCCTTCATGCGCAGAGCATCTTCGGCGTGGAAGATATCACCGTTGCCAAGGACGGGAATTCCGACACTTTCCTTGACGGCGCGGATGATGTCCCAATCTGCCTTTCCTTGGTAGAACTGGGCCCGCGTCCTGCCGTGGACACAAACAGCGCTGACGCCGGCCTTTTCTGCCATTTGGGCAATCACAACGGCATTTTTATGGGCCTCATCCCAACCGGCCCGGAACTTAACCGTTACGGGGACCGAAACGGCGTCCACAAGGGCGGCGAGAATGGCATAGACCTTATCCGGGTCCTTCATGAGAGCGGACCCTTCGCCATTTGAAACAATCTTATGGACGGGGCAGCCCATATTGACATCAATCATATCGGCACCGCGTGATTCAACAATCTTTCCTGCGGCGGCAAGTTCCGACGGAACGGAACCAAAAAGCTGAATCGCCGTCGGATGCTCCTTGGGATCGATGGTGAGCATGGCAAAGGTCTTTTGATTCTTATATAAAAGGGCCTTGGCACTCACCATCTCAGATACCGTATAGTCCGCTCCATTTTCCCGGCAGATGACGCGAAAGGGCAGGTCCGTCACTCCTGCCATGGGCGCCAGGACGACAGGGAAAGGGGGCACTTTGAAAGAAAACATACCTTCCTCCATGGATAAAAGAAGCGGCGTTTCCGCTTATGGAAAAACGCCGCCAGAACTTGCTCTATTGTTTGCGGTTCATCTTGTGAAGGATCAGGAGTCCTTCCAAGGTCAGGAATGGTTCGACGACGTCGACAAGTTCCGATTCGGAAGCCATGAGCTTGCCAAAGCCGCCCGTGACAACGACAAAGGCCTGCCCGCCCAATTCTTTTTTCATACGCGTAATGATGCCGTCCATTTGGCCAACAAAACCAAAGATGACACCGCTGCGCATGGCATGGATCGTATCATGGCAAATGGCCATTTTCGGTTTGATCAGTTCAATGCGGGGCAGCTTGGCCGCTTTTTGGAAAAGGGCTTCCGTTGAAATGCCAATGCCCGGGGCAATGGCACCGCCCAGATATTCCCCATCAGGACGGAGGGCACAGAACGTCGTTGCCGTACCAAAGTCAATAATGATGAGGTTGCCTTTATCGCCATACATATGGTGGGCAGCCACCGCATTGACGATACGGTCCGCACCAATTTCATTGGGATGGTCATAGTCAAGCTTAAGGCCCGTGTTGCAGTTACTGGTAACAACAAAGGGCGTAATGCCGAAATAGCGTTTGCACATATTGCAGAGAGGCACCAGAAGGGGCGGAACAACGGTGGAAACGATGATGTCCTTGACGGCCTTCATATCGACACCGCCAGCCTGGAACATGCTGCCCAGGATAATGCCGAATTCATCGCTTGTCCGAGAACGGCTGCTGGACAGTCTCCAGTGAGCAATCCATTCCTTTCCGTCGTGCACGCCAACGACGATGTTTGTGTTGCCAATATCCATTACCATTAACATGAGATGAGTTTCCTCCTTGGAAAGTTGCGGGTTTTGATGGAATTGTGCATATGGCAGCAGGGGTCCTTCGCGCCGTACCGCCTGCCGCATAAACGACTACATTATACCAAAGATAAGGAACTTTGCAAGAAGCGATTCAGTGCCTTGGCAAAAATATAGGCAAAAGCGGCGCCTTTCGGCACTTGCTTTGCCTATCATTGTTAACCTCTTATTGATACTTGCCCTTTCCTTGAGCGGGGCGAATGGAAACATCACCGGCTAGGACCCGTTCCACATGCCCATTTTCGCGGCGCACCAAAAGGGCCCCTTCTTCATCGATGTCCTCAGCTTTTCCTGTATAGGTCGTGTCCGGGGCGATGACCTTCACCATACGTCCCAAGGTCACGGAATAGCGGCGCCATTCATCGAGAATGGGGCCAAAACCTTCCTTGAGGACCGTCTCATAGCAAGTCTCCAGATGATCGAGGACCTTAGCCAAGAGGGCCACCCGATCCGTTGGTTTTTCTGCCACATCATCGATGGAAACGGCAGACTCCCGAAGGGCTTCAGGGACCATGCTTTGGGGAACGCAGACGTTGATGCCGATGCCAACGACAAGATAGTTGATGTGACCAAATTCAGCACTCATTTCCGTCAGGATGCCTACAAGCTTGCGTCCTTCAAGCAGAATGTCATTCGGCCATTTGATTTCGGCCTTGACGCCGCACAATTCACGCACAGCGCGGACCACCGCAACGGCAGCAAGAAGGGTCATCTTGGGGGCTTCCTGAGGCAGGAAGGTTGGTTTTAGCAGCAGAGAGAACCAAAGTCCCTTTCCATAGGGACTGAACCAGCCCCGAGCCAGACGTCCTTTCCCTACGGACTGTTCCTCAGCCACGCAGACCGTCCCATCAGGAGCGCCCTGAAGAGCCATTTTCTTTAAGAGATCGTTCGTAGAGGGAATGACGTCTTCATAGGCCATGTTTCGGCCGATAAACCGTGTATGGAGATGGCGGGAAATTTCCTCGGGAAGGAGCTTATTCGGAACGCTCACGAGAACATAGCCCTTTTTGGTATAGGCCTCGATTCCATAGCCCATTTTCTTGAGGCTCTGGATATGTTTCCAGACCGCCGTTCTTGTAATGCCAAAGTGATTGGCCAGGTCCTGGCCCGATACGGGCTGGGGTGCTTTTTCCCGCAGAAGGTTCAAGATTTCACTGCGCATGCATCATCTTCCTTTCTATCTGACCCGTAAAGGAAAAGGCGCCTGCGGCGCCTCTTCCCCTGTTTCCGTCTATCAACCAAGGGGCTGGGAATCATCCTTGGGAAGGGGGCCTTCCTGACGAGCAGAAGGAGGATTTCCTTCCGGCAGTGTCTCCCCTTCCAGCTTTACAGGATCCATTGGGGAGCCCTCCTTTGAGGACGCCACTTCCCCTTTTTCAAGGATCCGGCCATATTCCACAAGTTCCTTGATTTCATGCTCTTCCAAGGTTTCCCGCTCAATAAGCGCCTGAGCAATGAGGTGAAGTTTATCGATATTATCTTGCAGGAGCTTGACTGTCCCTTCATAGGCTTCATCAATGAAACGGCGGATTTCACCGTCGATTTCGGCAGCAATCTTTTCGCTGTACATATTTTCATGACCAATATCACGGCCCAGGAAAACTTGTTGCTGGCGATGGCCAAAGGTGACAGCGCCCAGACGTTCACTCATGCCATATTCACAGGTCATCTGGCGGGCCAGTTCTGTAGCGCGCTGCAAATCATTGCTAGCGCCGCTTGAAATCTCATGAAGGACGAGGGCTTCCGCCACGCGGCCGCCCAAAAGGACCTTCAGTTCATCCAAAAGCTCACTGCGCGTAGCATAATAACGGTCTTCTTTCGGAAGGCTCAGGGTATAGCCGCCAGCTCTTCCACGGGGAATGATCGTAACCTTGTGGACGGGATCCGTGTGATCTAGGAGCATACCCACCAAGGTGTGACCTCCTTCATGATAGGCCGTAAGGCGTTTTTCATTGTCGCTGATGACGCGGCTGCGTCGTTCCGGTCCCATCATGACCCGTTCCGCCGCTTCTTCCAGGTCACTCATGGTGATGGTCATCTGGTTATGACGGGCTGCAAGAAGGGCCCCTTCATTGACGAGGTTGGCAAGATCTGCGCCCGTAAAGCCCGGCGTACGGCGGGCCAAGACTTCCATATCGACATTGCTATCGATGGGTTTGCCTTTGGCATGGACCTTAAGAATGGCAAGGCGGCCTCGAATATCAGGACGGTCAACAACAATCTGACGGTCAAAACGGCCCGGACGGAGCAGAGCTGGATCAAGGATATCTGGACGGTTTGTGGCGGCAATCATGATGATGCCTTCATTGGCACCAAATCCATCCATCTCGACAAGGAGCTGGTTCAAGGTCTGTTCCCGCTCGTCGTGACCGCCGCCAAGGCCAGCCCCGCGCTGACGGCCGACCGCATCGATTTCATCGATGAAGACGATGCAGGGTGCGTTCTTCTTGGCTTGGTCAAAGAGGTCACGAACACGGGAAGCCCCGACCCCAACAAACATTTCAACAAAATCAGAACCAGAAATGCTAAAGAAAGGCACGCCCGCTTCCCCGGCAACAGCTTTTGCAAGGAGCGTCTTACCGGTACCAGGGGGCCCATACAGGAGGACACCCTTGGGAATCTTGGCCCCGAGCTGGTTATATTTCTGCGGGGCCTTGAGAAATTCCACCACTTCCCGCAGTTCCTGTTTGGCTTCGTCAGCACCGGCCACATCCCGGAAGAGGACGCGGCTCTTGCCGTCGCCATAGAGCTTTGCCTTGCTCTTGCCAAAGCTCATGACCCGGCTGCCGCCGCCCTGGGCATTGTTCATCATGAAGAACCACAGGACGACAATGACGATCATGGGCAGGACACTGGTAAGGATGCTGCTCCAGAAAGAAGGCTGGGGCGGCAGTTCGGCCTTGATTTCCACATCGCGGCTGCGCAACGTATCAACCATCTTGTCATCGCGGGGTGCAACGGTCGTAAATTCGGAGCCATTCTTGAGTCTCCCCTTGATAACGGAATTATCGACGATGGTGACGCTCTGTACATCATCCTGCTGGACTTCCTTCATAAAATTGCTGTAGCTCATATCGTTCTTCGGAGCATTGGATGCATTGTAGTAATCATAGATCCAAAGGCCGAGGATAAAGACGAGCAGGTAGAAAAAAATGTTTCTAAAGAATCTTGTCACGGTATCCTCCTCTCCCAAAAGATCTGGGATCTTCTGGGATCTATTTATTTTTCATAGACGGAACGCTTCAGGATGCCAACATAAGGAAGCGTACGGTAATCTTCATTGTAATCAAGGCCAAAGCCGACAACAAATTCATCGGGAATGACAAAGCCGTAATAATCAGGCACCATTTTCACAAGGCGCCGTTCCTTTTTATCAAGCATGGCCGCAAGGCGAATACTCTTGCAGTTACGGGTTCTGAAAAGTTCACGGACGGCTTTTAGGGTCAGTCCGGAATCGACCACATCATCAACGATGAGGACGTTTTTTCCAGCAAGGTTCCGGGACGTATCGAACTGGATGTCGACCTTCCCCGACGTGGACGTCCCTGACCCGTAGGATGAAACTTTCAGGAAATCAATCTGAGTGGGAACGCTCAAATGCTGCGTCAGTTCCATCATAAAATAGGAAGCCCCTTTTAACAGGCCAATGACGAGGAGTTCTTCCCCTTCATAATCCTTGCTGATTTCTGCAGCCATTTCGGCAATGCGCATCTTGAGGGTCTTTTCATCGATCAAGACTTTTTCAATATTGGGATGCATGTCTTTGTTTCTCCTTTATCTCCAGTTTCTTTTCCCTTTGAGCGGCCCGATCAGTTTCATGGCGTCCGGCCATCAGGCGACCGTTGATATAGATGAGCCGTACATGACCGGGTACGTCAAGGCTCTTTCCGCTGATCCCCTTTTCAATGAGCCGCAGGATCTTTTTCACATGATCAAATCCCAGTTCCTCTCCACCGACACCTTTGACCGCCAGACGGATGACGCGGCTTTTGATGGCCAGATCAAGCTTGTCAAAGGTCGGTCCTACATCGATATCGTAGGTTCCAAAGATGTTGCGGGAAAAGGAGTCCAGATATTTTTGAGCCATTTTTTCAAGATAAGCCTCATCACTTTGGGCTACAGCAGCCGCCTGCACGAGGGCTGCCTTGATACGGGGATTTTTAGTTGCAAGAAGAGGCAAAAGCTCCAAGCGGACCCAGTTGCGCAAAAGGGCAGGATTACCGTTTGTCGAATCCGTTCGGTACGAAAGCCCTTCTTCCTTGCAGTACGTTTCCATGTCCTTCCGGGTTGCAGCAAGAAAGGGTCTGGCAATGTATCCGTTGACAGGCAGCATGCCTCTAAGCCCCCGCGTTCCCGTCCCTCGGACAAGATTCATGAGAATGGTCTCGGCCTGATCATCTTCATGATGGGCTACAAAAATTCCTTGGGCCCCTACTTTTTTACGGTAGGTTTCAAGTGCCTCATAGCGCAGACGCCGGGCTGCATCTTCCAAGGAGAGGCCCTCTTTTTCCTTGAGGGCCTGGGGATCGATATCAAATTGGGTATAGGATAAGTCCCTATCCTTGCAGAAAGCTGAAACAAAACGGGCATCTTCATCGGCTTCTTCGCCCCGCAGATGATGGTGGACATGGGCCACAAGGACCGTCACGTCATCTTCTTCCGCGGCTTTTGCCATAATATCCGTAAGCGTCAGGGAATCGGCACCGCCCGAGCAGGCGGCAATGACGGTTCCTCCTTCTTGCCATAGGCGAGAAGTCCGAACCATATTCATCAGGCTCTCTTCGAGCACACTCATTTCATCACCTCAAAACCAAAGAAGGGGCTGTCAAATAAGAACAGCCCCTTGAAACCCGCAACCGCTTCATGCAGTAAGGATCTCGGGTCTTTATCCAGGAAGCGCCGTTCAGTCACCTCGACGGGCGCCGCGGCCTCCCCTTTTGGATTCCGTATTCCGTTTTAAGTCCAGGAGACGATCATCACTTTCCTTGAGGAAACGGGACAACTTATCCTCGAAGCTCATCGGTCCCTGCGGACGACCTGCACCACCTGGGCGGCCTTCGAACTTGCGTTCCCCGCTAAAACGTCTTTCTCCTGGTTTTCTATCACCATGATGTTCACCCGGTTTGCGGCCTTCGAATTTACGGCCTTCAAACTTCCTGCCTTCCCCGCCATGTTCATTTTTCTGTTCCGCAGGGGGCATCAGGGCCTTCATGGACAGACCGATCTTACCTTTTTCATCAATAGAGACGACCTTGACCGTCACCT
This sequence comes from Acidaminococcus sp. BV3L6, assembly GCF_000468835.1. NCBI lineage: Bacteria > Bacillati > Bacillota > Negativicutes > Acidaminococcales > Acidaminococcaceae > Acidaminococcus > Acidaminococcus sp. BV3L6. Next base: position 32,959 of record NZ_AWUR01000004.1, read on the forward strand.
TCTGTTTCACCGTCAGGAAGTCATGCACGTCCTTGACAAAGACATTGGAGACCTCAGAGATGTGAATCAATCCTACTTTGTTTTCAGGGAGCTCCACAAACGCTCCAAAATTCGTGATACCGGTAACAATGCCGTCAACGACTGCACCTTTTTCCAAAGCCATAAGTCAAAGAAATCCTCCTTTAGGGTTGTGTTACGTTAACCATTATACCGTTGTTTGGAAAGTTCCGTCAAGTCCCTTTCTTCCTATGCTTGAGGCCTTCCTTCCCGTTAGGAAGCAAAAAAAGAAGGCCCCCATCCGTAAGCGGGCCCCCCTATTTTTCTTTTCATCCACGATGAAGAGCGGAACTTCATTTTTCCCCACCATGTTATGTTCATCGCGGGCAACCTTTTCTACATATTTGGGATCATGGAGATTGCTGCGTTCTTCTTCCAAACGTTCATTGTCCTTTTCGATGGCCTTGATCTTTTCACTGCTCTTGACGGTCTCCTTGCGGACAAGGTAAAGGTCATAGGCTTGTTTTCCAAGCTGGTACAGAGAAATGACAGCAATCAGGATAATGACCAGTCCCAGCCCCCGAAGAGCCAATTCCTTGGCACTTTTCAGCTTTTTCCGTTTGCCTTCAGACATGGTGATGTCTCCCCTCGCGATTCCATACAAAAACGAGCCCGATACCAATCGGCATCGGGCAATCATGCAAAATTATTTGTTGACGGCGTCTTTGAAAGCTTTGCCAGCCTTGAAAGCAGGAACAGTAGCCTTCTTGATTTTGATGGTTTCGCCGGTGCGAGGATTCTTGCCGTTGCGAGCTTTGCGTACCCGAGCTTCGAAGGTACCGAAGCCAATCAGCTGAACCTTGTCTTTTTGAGCAATGGCTTCTTTAACGGTATCAATAAATGCGTTTACAGCCTTTTCTGCGTCTTTTTTAGGCATAGCAGTCTTGGACGCAACTTCAGAGATTAATTCACTTTTGTTCATAAGTAAGTCCTCCTCAATACTGATTGCGCCTTTCGGCGCTTTGGCTACCGTTATGGTATCACAAACAGTATGAAAATGCACGCTTTTTTTTGGAAAAAGCTAGATTTTTTCCCGTTTTACCGACTTCCAAAGCAAAATCATCTCGTCAAGGGATAAATTTTCCCATTTTTTATTTTTTTCGGAAAGAATTTCTTCCATTTTCCGAAAGCGTTTTTCATATTTGACATTGGCTCGGTGAAGGGCTGTCTCCGGTTCAAGTCCCAGTTTCCTTGCATAGACGGAGAGGGCAAAAAACAGATCTCCCAATTCCTCTTCTACATGGTCCTTATTTTTGGACAAAATAGCTTCTTTCAATTCGTTTTCTTCCTCTTTGACCTTCTCATAAGCGCAATTAGCATCAGGCCAGTCAAATCCTCTGCGGCTAGACCGTTCACTGAGCTTATAGGCCCGCATCAGGCTCGGCAGGTCTCGGGCAATGCCATCAAGGGCACTTTTGCGTTCCTTTTTCTCTTCTGCTTTGAGGGCATCCCAATTCTTGAGAAGCTCCTCCGCGCTTCCGACCGTAACCGTACCATAAACATGGGGATGACGGTGGATGAGTTTCCGGGACACATCCGTAATGACGTCCTGCATCGTAAAGGCCCCCACTTCTTCTGCCAGACGGGCATGGAAGACCACCTGAAAAAGGACATCCCCCAACTCTTCCCGGATGCCTTTTACATCGCCATCATCGATGGCTTCAAGGAGCTCATAGACTTCTTCCACAAGTTCCCGGCGCATACTCTTATGATCCTGGGCCTGATCCCAAGGACAGCCTCCAGGGCTGCGCAGCGTCCGTACGACATCCATAAGCGGTGTCAGGTCCATGACACCCTCTTCTTTTTTCTTATCCATGGTGTCTCCTTTTCTTTTTAAGCACGTGGAAGGGAACCTCTCTCAAAACCAGAAGCAGGAGCCCGTAAAAGAGGGCACCGGCACCAACGGCTCCCAAGGTGCTCGTTACGAGGCCCAGCTTCACCAGCAGGGTCCTATTTACCCAAAGGACGGCGCCGCCCATCAAAAGGGACGCCAATAGAGCGCGCAGAAACGTCTTTACGGGCAAGACAATCCTTTCCAGTCGGTAGGCGGCCGCAAGATTCATCATGGCGGAAAGGGCAAGACCGAGGTCCGTTGCCAAAGCGGCGCCGATAACATTCCAACGAGGCTGTGCGGCAAGGACCCAAAGAACCCCAACCTTGACGGCAAGGCCAAGGAACATGTTCACCATCGGGATCTTAGGCCGTCCCAGTCCCTGCAGGATGGCGGCAGTCACCTGATGCAGGCCCAGGAAAAAGACGGACGGGGCCAGAGCGGAAACAACGGGGCCTGCTGCTTTCATTCCATAAAGAACCTGGGAAACGGGCGTCCCTAACAGGTACATACCCACGGCCGCGGGAAAGGTAAAAAGAATGAGGATGCGCAGTGCCGTACGGGCCTTGTTCCGTACAGCGTCACAGTCGCCCAGGGCATGCGCTTCCGAAATGGCAGGCACCGTTGACCAGGCAAGGGAATTGGTCGGAATGGTTCCCATATTGACAAGAGGCATGGCCATTCCTGTAAGATAGCCCAAAGCCGTCGTCGAAGCCGCCACCGTAAAGCCAGCTGCAAGAAGACGGTCCGGCACGAGGATGATTTCCACAAGACCAACAAGGGGAATCATCAGGGTAGAAAGGGTCACAGGAAGCGCGAGGCTGACCAGTTCACGGAGGATAAAAGGCACCGAAATGGGTTCCTTAAGGGTCAAGTCCCTGCCCTCCCGCTTCCAGGCATGCTGCTGGCGCCGGTAGCAGAAAAGAAGGAAGAGCAGCCCAATCAGGGCCCCCGGAGCTGCTCCAAAAATAGCCCCGCCTGCCGCCATGGCAAAGCCCTTCGGGAGCAGCCACACCGAAAGGACCAGCATAAAGGCGACGCGGAAGAATTGTTCCAAAATCTGGGAAAGTGCCGTAGGCCGCATTTCCTGAAAGCCCTGGAAATAGCCCCGCAACCCTGCAAGGGGCACGGTCAAAAACAGGGCAGGCACGCAAAATAGCATGGGGACGAAGGCCCGTTCATCCTTGATGAGACCCGCTGAAAATAGGCAGGGGATCAGGCCATAGGCGGCAAGGCTTACGGCAAGACCCAAAAAGACCAGGAAAGGAAAAGACACCGTGACGACGCGACGCACACTTCCCCACTCCTTTTGGGCCGCATAACGGGCCACGATCAAGCTCATGGCGGCAGGGATACCTGCCGCGACAATGCCCACAAGAAGATTATATAAGGGATAAGCGAGTTGATAGAGTCCGATTCCTTCCCCGCCCAACAGGCGGGATAAAAAGATCCGGTTTACGGAAGCGAGGATTTTGACCATAAGTCCTGCTGCCGTCAGGATCAGGGTTCCTTTTACAAAGCGATCGGCCATAGGGTTCCTCCTTGTCAGTTCAGCAGGCGGGGCAGGTTCTTTTCGAGAAAAGTCAGGGCGTCGCTGACAGGGCCTGTTGTCCGCAAAACGAGCTGAGGCACGGGGTTAAGGCTGAAAGTAAGACGCGGCACATATTCCTTCACAAGGTCACGAATGACATCGGGATTGGCCTTGCTGTGCGGGTTGAAGCGAATCGTCAGAGAACCGGGGCGTGCGGTGACGGCATCCACTACAAGGTCTCGGCACAGGGCCCGGATGGCAGCCACCCGCCACAGCGTCACGAGTTCCTTGGGCGGGGTTCCGAAACGGTCGATGATTTCATCCATGAAATCCTCCCGTTCTTCATACTTCATGCTGCCAAGACGGCGGTAGATTTCTAGTTTGTAGCGCGGGTTGTCGATGAAGTCATCCGGGATGTACGCATCAAGCTTCATATTGATGGTAGGGTCGTGAAGGACCTCTTCCGGACTCTTGCCTTCCTGGAGAGCTTTGATTGTGTCTTCCAGCAGGCGGCAGTAAAGAGCAAACCCTACACCGGCAATCTGGCCATGCTGCTCTGCCCCGAGAAGGTTCCCCGCGCCGCGGATCTCAAGGTCCCGCATGGCAATCTTGAAGCCAGCGCCAAGTTCCGTAAAATCGCGGATGGCCTGAAGGCGTTTTTGCGAGACTTCAGACAGGGCCTTATCCTTTTTATAAAGAAAATACGCATAGGCAAGGCGCGAAGAGCGTCCCACCCGTCCTCGCATCTGATAAAGCTGGGAAAGGCCAAAGTTTTCGGCCCCATCGATGATGATTGTATTGGCAAGGGGCACATCAAGTCCATTCTCGATGATGGTCGTTGAAAGCAGGACATCATAGTCCCCTTGGTAAAAGCCGACCATGACTTCTTCCAGTTCATCTTCCGTCATGCGGCCATGGGCTACACCAATAGACAGACCAGGAATCATTTCCCGCAGACGGTGGGCAATGCGGTCCAAGGCCTCAATCCGGTTATGGACATAGTAGATGCGGCCGCCACGGCGGATCTCCCGTTCAATGGCTTCTTTAACCATGCCATCATCGTATTCTGCCACATAGGTTTCTACTGGCAATCGGTCTTCCGGAGGTGATTCGATGACGCTCATATCCCGTCCCTTTACCAAGGCCAAATGGAGGGTCCGCGGAATAGGCGTTGCCGACAGGGTAAGGACATCGATGCCAGAACTCCACTGCTTGATTTTTTCCTTCTGAGCCACACCAAAACGCTGTTCCTCATCGATGATGAGAAGGCCCAGGTCCTTGAAGTGGACATCGGGCTGAATCAGGCGATGGGTGCCGATAACAATGTCAAGATCCCCTTTTGCAAGCTTATCCAGTGTATCCTTCTGCTCCTTACGGCTGCGGAAGCGACTCAGCATTTCAATTCTTACACCAAAGGCATCCATGCGGTTTTGGAAGGTGATGAGATGCTGCTGGGCAAGAACCGTCGTCGGGGCCATGACAGCCACCTGCTTGCCGTCCATGACCGCTTTGAAAGCTGCCCGGATGGCAACTTCCGTCTTGCCGTATCCCACGTCGCCGCACAAAAGACGCTCCATGGGAACGGGCTTTTCCATATCAGCCTTGATTTCTTGGATGGCTTTAAGCTGATCTGGCGTTTCCTCAAAAGGAAAACGGTCCTCAAATTCTTTCTGCCAAGGCGTATCCGGGGCAAAAGCATGTCCCGGCGTAATCTTTCGCTGGGCATAAAGGCGCAGGAGCTCCGAAGCAAGGATGGTGATAGCTTTTTGGGCCTTTTTCTTGGCTTTTTGCCAATCAGAGCGACCCATACGGGATAAGCGTGGCGGCGTTCCTTCGCTGCCGATGTATTTATGGAGGAGCCCTACCTGTTCAACAGGCACATGAAGTTTGTCACCCTGGGCATATTGGAGCTTAAGGTAATCCCGATGGATGCCATCTATAACAATGGTCTCGACCCCTAAATAGCGGCCTATGCCCTGTGTATCATGGACGACATAGTCGCCTGCCTTGATATCCGTAAAATAAGTCAAGGCGGGACCGGCACCGCGAATTTTTTTCTTCTGCCGCCGCTCTTTGCGGGAACCGAAGATATCGGCTTCCGTTAGCAGGAGCCAGTTCTCATCCCAGAAATGAAATCCATGGGACAGGCCACCCTCAAAGACGGCTCCTCCCTTTTCCGGGATGAGGCTGCCTTTTTGGACAAAGGTCATGGGGAGCCCTTCATTTTGAAGATGTTGGGCCGTCCCAAACGCTTTGTCCCGGGTTCCCATCATGATGAGGGGATGGATGCCTTCTTTGATCCATCCTTTGAGATCCTTGATGAGAAGATCCCAGCTGCGGTTATAAGGCGCCGCAGCGCGCACCTTGATGGCAAGTCTGGGATAGGCCTGATAAAGGGGCTGGGAAAGGGCGCTCACAACAAGGAGATGACTCTTTTGGGAGCGCTCCAGCAGTTCCTTTTCCGAAAACAGCTGATCCTTGAATTCCCGGTTGTCAAGATAGGATTTCTTGGCTTCCTCAAAAAACGCGGAAGCTTCATCAAGGACAAGAAGCTGGTCAGGCGATACGTAATCAAGCAAGCTGGATTCCGCTTCCTTTTCGCCAGAAGCAATGGGCATGATATCAACCTTTGTGAGGCCGCCGATGCTGCGCTGGTCCTCCAAGGAAAAACGGCGGATGGCGTCGATGGTTTCATCAAACCATTCAATCCGGACCGGATCCTTGGCATTAATGGGAAAAATGTCAAGGATGTCACCGCGAACGGAAAATTGGCCCAAGGTTTCGACTTGATCCGTGCGTTCATATCCCTCTTTAACTAGGCGCTCTATGAGCTTGTCACGATTTTTTTCATCCCCATGGGTCAAGGTGATGCTGTCCCGCAGAAGGCCATCAGGCCTTGGCAGTTTCTGGATGGCAGCTTCTGCCGTGACAAAGATGATGGCGGCTTCTTTTTTGAGAATCATCTCAAGGGCAGCTGCCCGTTCTGCCATGACCTCTTCATTGCGTGTATCGATTTCACCATGGATGAGTCCAAGCGGATAAAGTTCACGCATGGCCTGATCCGGATAGAACGGGGTCAGTTCACGGCGCAAAAGACGCACGTCTTCCCTTCGAGGGGTCAGGATGATCAACGGATCCGAGGCCTTACCAAAGGTTTGAAGAGCGCACAAAAAGCCGGCTTTGATGGATCCTGACAGGCCGGTCACTGTCAAAGGGCCTGAGGCCTTTTGCCAAGCTTGGATTCCTTCTTTTGTTGTCTTTTCCCGCCCTAATAGGCGGATCAATTCATTCATCATGTTTGCTATCCATTTCCTACACAAAACAAGGAATCAAAACAAAGCGGGGCCGCACCGCATGACAGGGTCATGAGATGCCGCTCCCGCTTCTGGATTTCCTATAAGATTACAGTTTGATATTGATGTTGCTGCGGTCAAAGGTGTGGACAGCATCAACGAAACGGACCGTGCCCGTTGCATAGCGCATGGAAATCGTATGGGTACGAGCGCCGTTTCCGAAGAAGTTGACGCCGTGGAGCAGATCACAGTTCGTGATTCCTGAAGCGGTGAACATAACGTCATCACCCTTTACCAGATCATCAATGGTGAGGATTTGCTTCACATCGGAAATGCCCATCTTATGGCAGCGTTCTTCCTGTTCTTCATTTTCCGGGCAGAGGCGGGCCTGCATATCGCCACCCAAGCATTTGAGCCCAGCTGCAGCAAGAACACCTTCCGGGGCACCGCCGCGACCGATGTACATATGGATACCAGTTCCTTCGATTCCTGCATTGATAATTGGATCGACGTCCCCATCGCTGATAAGACGGATCCGGGCGCCAGCTGCCCTCACTTCTTCAATGATCTTGCGATGACGTGGACGGTCAAGGGCAACAACCGTAAGGTCACCGACTCCGCGGTTCAGGGCCTTGGCAACCCGTTCGAGGTTAGCGGAAACGGGATCATCGATGTTGATGCAGCCTTTGGCACGGGGACCGACAGCAATCTTGTCCATGTACATATCAGGCGCATGGAGCAGGCATCCTTTCGGAGCAATCGCAATAACGGCAATGGCACCGGGCTGTCCTTTAGCAACAAGGTTCGTGCCTTCAACAGGGTCGACAGCGATATCCACTTCAGGGCCGCCGGCACCGACATGTTCCCCAATGTAGAGCATCGGAGCCTCGTCCATTTCGCCTTCGCCGATGACGACGGTCCCACTGATGTTTACCGTATCAAACATCTTGCGCATAGCATCGACGGCCAGTTGGTCAATGCCGTTTTTATCCCCACGGCCAACGCCTCTGGCGCTCGCAATGGCTGCAGCTTCCGTTACGCGTACAAATTCCATGGATAATTCTCTGTTCATCATTACGCCTCCATTATCTTGTTGGGCTGGATTTTCTAACATCTGCCAGCCGTCTCCCTCCTTATGAGGGAACCTGCTTCATGGGGTGCAGCCTGCCGCATCCCTTCTTATCACAACAGGAGGGCAGGAAAGGATTTTCCTGCTTCTGTCATAAACTCAATGCTTCTGGTTTTTCAAGGCAGCCGCAATGAACGCTTTAAACAGCGGATGCGGATTGGTCGGACGGGATTTCAGTTCCGGATGGAACTGGACCCCAACATACCAAGGATGTTCGCTTTCCGGCAGTTCGACAATTTCCGTCAGTTTGCCGTTAGGCAACGTCCCAGCCTGAACCAGTCCATGGGAGAAGAGTTCTTCCTTAAGGTCGTTGTTGACTTCATAGCGATGACGATGGCGTTCGCTGATGAGGTCGGTTCCATAAGCTTCTTCGGCATGGCTGCCGGCAATGAGCTTACAGGGGTACTTCCCAAGACGCATGGTCCCACCCTTGATTTCAACGCTCATCTGTTCCGGCATGAGGTAAATCACAGGATACGGCGTAGCTTCATCAAATTCCGTGCTGTTGGCCTTCTTCATACCGCATACGTTGCGAGCATATTCGATGACAGCGCACTGCATGCCAAGGCAGATACCAAAGAAAGGAATCTTGTGTTCCCGGGCATACTGGGCAGAACGAATCATGCCCTCAATTCCGCGGTCACCAAAGCCGCCGGGGATAAGGATCCCATCAATGCCCTTGAAGATTTCGTCAAGATTTGCTTCCGGGCTTTCCACATCAACCGCATTGATGTATTCGATTTCCACATCGGCATGGTTGTAGAAGCTGGCATGCTTCAAGGCTTCGACGATACTGATGTAAGCATCGGGCAGTTCGACGTATTTTCCTACGACGCCGATTTTCGTCTTGTCCTTGTGGGGGGCCATGATCTTGTCGACCATGTCCTTCCATTCCTTCATGTCGCAGGGACGGTCTTCCATGTTGAGTTTCTTGAGGACGACCTTGTCCATGCCCTGTTCCTGGAGCAGGAGAGGCACTTCATAGATGCTCTTTGCCGTCAGGGCTTGGAAGACAGCATCCGTATCCACATCGCAGAACATGGCAATCTTTTCGCGCATTTCCTTGCTGACTTCATGCTCACTGCGGCAGACGAGGATATCCGGGGTGATGCCGATGCTGCGCAGTTCCTTTACGCTGTGCTGGGTCGGTTTGGTCTTCAGTTCGCCGGCAGCAGCAATATAAGGAACCAAGGTGACATGGATGTAGAGGCAGTCATTGCGGGGTACATCCTTCTTGACTTGGCGAATGGCTTCAAGGAAGGGTTCACTTTCAATATCCCCTACAGTCCCGCCAATTTCCGTAATGACAAAATCCGCATTTTCTTCGCGGCCTACGCGGTAGACCCGTTCCTTGATCTCGTTGGTAATGTGAGGAATGACCTGTACCGTACGGCCCAGATAATCACCGCGACGTTCCTTGTCGATAACAGATTGGTAGATCCGGCCAGCCGTAACGTTGGAGTTGCGAGTCAAGTTGATATCGATGAAACGTTCATAATGGCCCAGGTCAAGGTCCGTCTCCGCGCCGTCATCGGTGACGAAAACTTCACCGTGCTGATACGGGCTCATCGTACCGGGATCGATATTAATGTAAGGATCGAATTTCTGGATCGTTACCCTATAGCCGCGGCTCTTGAGGAGACGGCCCAAGGACGCTGCCGTGATGCCCTTACCCAAAGACGAAACAACACCGCCCGTTACGAAAATATACTTGGTCATGTTTTTCCTCCCTTATCTGTTGTTGCTATAGAAAAATTACATATGGTCCGGTGCGGAAACACCGAGAATCATCAAACCATGGCGCAGCGTATGGCGCGTGGCCATAATAAGGGCCAAACGAGCCTGCTGAAGTTTTGGATCGACGCCCAGCACGCGGCACTGATTATAAAACGAATGGAAAATACCGGCAAGTTCATAGACGTAATGGGCAATCTTATGGGGTGCCCGTTCAGCCGCTGCCGTTTCCACCAAATCCTCATAGTCACCCAGTTTCTTGATGAGGTCGATTTCCACTGGTTCCCCAAGAACTGACAGGTCACAGTGAGGATCGAGGGCAATGTGTTCCTCTTCCATCTGCTTCAAGATGCTGCAGATACGGGCATGGGCATACTGTACATAGTACACCGGGTTATCATTGGAATGTTCCGTTGCCAAAGTCAGGTCAAAGTCAAGCTGACTGTCCATGCTGCGCATGATGAAGAAATAGCGTGCAGCATCTGTTCCGACTTCTTCAATAAGCTCATTGAGTGTGACGGCCTTGCCCGTCCGCTTGCTCATCTTGACCAGTTCGCCATTGCGATAGAGGCTGACCATTTGAAGGATGAGAATCTCCAAATGGCTTGGATCGTACCCCAAGGCTTCCATGGCCGCTTTCACGCGGGTGATATAGCCGTGATGATCGGCTCCCCATAAGTTGATGATACGGTCAAACCCCCGCTGAAATTTATTTTGATGATAGGCAATATCGGCGGCAAAATAGGTCGACACCCCGTTGTCACGAATGACAACACGATCCTTATCATCCCCGAACTTAGTGGAACGGAACCAGAGGGCACCGCCTTTTTCGTAGACGTAGTCCTTTTTCTGGAGGGTATCCACGGCTTCCTTGATCTTACCCGCGTCGTGAAGGCTCTGTTCGCTGAACCACACATCAAACTTGCAGTTAAAGGCCTCCAGATCTTCCCGCAAGGCTGCAAGCTTTTCATCCTTGGCAAGAGTCTGGAAAGCGGAAAGACGCTCTGTTTCTTCCATATGAAGGAACTTATCGCCATATTTTTCTTTGATGCGCCGGGCTGTGACGATGATATCTTCTCCATGGTAGCCATTTTCCGGGAAAGACACTTCTTTTCCAAAAAGCTCCAAGTAGCGAGCATTGACGGAAAGGGCCAGGTTATGCATCTGGTTGCCTGCGTCATTGATTAAGTATTCCCTCGTCACATCGTAACCGGCAGCAAGCATAAGGTTAGCCAGGCTCGACCCAACAGCGGCCCCACGGCCATGCCCCACATGAAGGGGGCCCGTCGGGTTAGCACTCACAAATTCGATTTGGATCTTTTCACCAGCCTTTTTGGGAAGGTTCCCATAGCTCTCCCCTTTTTCAAGGATCCTTGCGAGCCCTTCATAGAGCCAGTCTGATTTCAAATAGAAATTGAGGAAGCCCGGACCGGCCACTTCCATCTTTTCGACGGCACTGCAGTCCAGGTATTTTACGACAGCGTCAGCAATCACGCGGGGCGGGCAATGAAAATTGCGGGCTGCCTGAAGGGCAAAATTTGTTGCAAAATCGCCAAAAGCTTTTTGGGGCGGTACCGTAAAGACCAGGGGAACCATTTTCCCTTCTTTCAAGGTGCCGGCCTGGATGGCCTTTTGGACCGCTTCGCTGACGGCCTCAGTGAGTACTTTCTTGATGTCCACTCTTATGTTCCTCCTCAACAACAATCGATAGCCGAAGGGATCCATTCGGCTGGCGGTCGATTTCCATATCATATTCCAAGGTCAGGTCCCATCGTCCCTCTCCCCGCTTCATTTCCAACTGACGGGTGAAGACGCACATGGGCAGGGAAAAATACGGTGTCCGATATTGAAACAGCGTATTGCGGCCTCGTTCATAATGCTGTCTGTGCTCAAAACGGCCATGGCGAATGATAGTCAGCGCCTGTTCTGACCATTTCAAGGTCGTTGTCGTTTTATCCATGCCCGTCAGCTTGCTTTCTTCATAACGGACATAGGTCACGCCGCCCTTTTCGGTCATCTTCCCGAAGGCAATGAACGTGGACGGCCCTTCTGGATCATTTTTGTTCCAGCTGACAATCGTCACCTTGACAGGAACCATGATGCCTCCTCTTTCCTACAAACAAAGTAGAGGGATTGCTCCCTTGTGCCGGTGCTGGGTCCAGCGCTAGCAAGAGCAAGCCCTCAAAAAACTCCATATATGACTGCGTGTTCCCATAGGTGGGAAGGGATTCCTGACTGCGAGGGGTACCCTGTTCCAGCTTGTTACGGGCGGCTTGTCCGTACAGGAACGGATGAGCTACTGTCCTGCCGGTCCTAGCCAACCCAAAAATCACAAATATATGACATTATAATATAAATAGGGCCGAGAAACAAGGGGGCCCCTCCCGTTTTTTTGGTCAGTCAAAAAAGCGGATTGCTTTAATGCTGTGACGCAGTGATGCAAAAACTGCCATCTCTTGTATTTGGCCTGGGACTGATTGCCACATTGCGGTAAATGTGTTGCTGCAGACGCGTTTCTTCCTCACTTTTTTTAGAATCATGCATAAAAAAAGACTGCGAAAAATGAATCGCTCATTTTTCACAGTCTATCGTGTCAAGCTTCATTTTGAAGGGTCCTTACCGCTTCATCGTAATGATCAGTCATTTCCTTGGGCGGTTCCCGGTCAAGAAGGCTCACCACAACAATGGCAGCAAGGGAAAGAATGAAACCAGGGATGATTTCATAAAGGCCCGTGGAGGCAAAGAAATTTTTCCAGATAAGGACGGTCGACCCGCCGACAATAATTCCTGCCAGGGCACCCTTTGTTGTCATACGGCGCCAGTAAAGGGAAAGAATGACCAGCGGTCCAAAGGCAGAACCAAAGCCGGCCCAGGCATAGGACACAATGGTGAGAATCATGCTGTCTGGATCCAGGGCAAGGATCAGGGACAGGACGGAGACAACAACAATCATAATACGGCTTACCATGACAAGTTCCTTCGCCGTAGCCTTCTTATGGATGAGAATCTTATAGAAATCCGTCGTAAAGCTTGAGGCGGCAACAAGGAGCTGACTATCCGAAGTGCTCATGATAGCGCCCAGGATACCCGACGTGATGATTCCCGCAATAAAGGGATGGAAATAACGGCCGCTCATGTGCATAAATACCGTTTCAGCCGCACTGCCCTTGAGGCTGTCCCCCAGTTCGACGCGGCCTGTGAGACCTACGAGGACAGCCATAGCAAGGGAAACGACGACCCAGGTCACGGCGATGTGGGTGGCCTGTTTGATGTTCTTGGAAGAACGGATGGCCATGAAACGGACCAGGATATGGGGCTGTCCAAAGTAGCCCAAGCCCCAGCCCACAAGGGAAACGATGGCCGTCAAACTGAGTACACTGCCATCGGCCCCTTCAATCATGCTAAAGTAGTTTGAACTGATGGCATTAAGGCGGGTTATGGTAGGCCCCACGCCGCCAATGTAATACATAGCTGTTACAGGCACGATTAGAATGGAAAAGAACATGAGAAAGCCTTGGAACAGGTCCGTCCAGCAGACGGCCGCAAAACCGCCCATCAAGGTGTAAAAGACCACGATGCCGGCCGTCAAAAACAGCGCTGTGTGATAATCCATTCCAAAGGCCGTGTTAAAGAGTTTGCCGCCAGCAACAAAGCTTGACGAAGTGTAGATCAAAAAGAAGATGAAAATGAAGAAGGCTGACGCAATACGCAGGCTCTTTTTGGTATCCATGAAACGGTTGTCAAAATACTCCGGAAGCGTAATGGAGTTATTCATGACCTGGGTAAAGACACGCAGCCGCCTTGCTGTCACGGCCCAATTGGCCCAAGTGCCTAAGATGAGACCAATGGCAATCCAAAAAGCAGAAATGCCCGCCATATAGGCATAGCCAGGCAGTCCCATGAGCATCCAGCCGCTCATATCCGAGGCTTCCGCACTCATGGAGGTAACCCAAGGGCCCAGGGCCCGTCCGCCTAAGGCGTAGCCTTCCATATCCTCATCTTTTTTAAATGTTACAAGCCCAATGGTCACAAGAATGGCAAAATAAAGGACCAGGGCAATCAAGATGTACCAGTTGATCTGCACAGCGCCACTTCCTTCCGAGATTATGTTCACCATTATATAATAAAGGGCGAACTTCATGCAAACGGATTTTACAGTCCAAACGGCTGATTCATAAAGAAGAAGACACCGCCCTATGGGCTCACAAGGTCCCTTGCAGGAAGCCGGAAAAAGAAAAAGGGAACAACAGGGCAAACCCCTCTTGTTCCCTTTTTCACTTCTATACTTTCACTTTTTTACAAGGAAAGATTCTTCCCGCGACAGGGGATCAGAAAGGTCCATCTGACCGAGGACCTCGACCGGTTTGCCGTCCACGAGAAATTTGACTTTTTTTACGTCCTTGAATTCCGTCAAGGTATTGACAACGGCGTAGACCATCATGGTGTTGTCATAGTCATTGTGCCGCCTTGATAGGAAGACATCATTGAAATCGACGGAAGCAATCCCATCCTTAACGGTAACATCCTTGACGCTCAGTCCCTTTGGAAATGTAGTTTCTTCCTTGGGGGCTTTTTCAACAAGCCGTTTCAAAACGACAAGATAGGGATTTTTCTCATGAGCCCCGATTTCAACTTCAACGGCCTTGAGCTTTTCCGTGCCCTTGCCATCAGCGCGGTAGATGACCCGTTTGACCGTCTGGGTCTTCTGCTCCTGCATAACGGCCGTATTTTGAGACGCGGAAGGTTGGGTTCCTGGTCCTTCACAGCCGCTTAAAAGGCTGGTTGCAAGAACGAGGGAAAGAGCAGCAGTCAGTGCAGCAATGCGATGTTTCATCTTCCTCAACCTCCCCGATGCTGATTATAGAAATCTTCGATCCCATCGGCAATGGCCTTGGCGATCTTCTTTTGGAACCAGCTGTTATTGAGCAGCTTTTCTTCCCGTTTGTTGGTCAAAAAGAGCATTTCGACCAGGGCCCCTGGCATGGTGCTGCGCTTATTGACGTAGAAATTGGCGTAGCGCACACCGAGATCTTCGAGGTCTCCCGTCTTTAGCAGCTCATCTTGGATGCATTGGGCAACCTGGATATCATATTTGGTCTTCGGATGATAGTAAGTGGAATAGCCGCCGACACTGGTATTGACACTGGCGTTGATATGGAGGGAAATGAACAGGTCAGATTTATTTTCCTCTGCCACATCGACACGGGCCTGCAGTTCCTGTACGTCCGTTGCATCAGGTCCATAGACATCAACGTCGGTCGTACGCGTCATATAGACGATGGCTCCTTTGTCTTCAAGGTACGCTTTCACCATCTTTGAAATGGGAAGGGTAATATTCTTTTCGTAGACACCCGTCACAAGACCATGGGTACCCGGATCCGTACCGCCATGTCCAGGATCCAAGGTAATGCGTTTGCCTTCAATCCCGCCCACAACGGAATAACCAGATCCCTGCGTACTTGGGCGCCAGGGCTTCTTTTCCAAGGACGAAGATTTCTTTTTCGTGTCAAAGGTCTTACGGCTCGGACCGGCAATGACGTCGATGACGGAGCGGGTCGGCCGCTTGTTGACAGAATCGCGCTTTAGATTGAAGGTCTTGTAATCCCCTTTATCCAGTTTCCGTTTCATATGGATCCGAACCAAGGTCTCCGACCCTTTAGGTTCAAGGACAACCTTACTGACATAGGGCGCATTCTTGGGGACATAGGAACGGGACACGCTTGAATTGAGCCGTGCGCCGACCGTAACCTGCAGTTCCTTTTCAATGAATTCGGAACGCATGCGGGCAGGCGTTGTTGTTTCAAGGACCACGCGGAGCTGGCGGTCAGGACTGACACCATAGGCAACTTTTGTAATTCTTGGGGCTGCGTGCACTACCGTGGCACCAACAAGAGCCAGAAGGGCGCAGCTCATGAGCAGGATTTTTTTTAACACGATGGGACCTCCCTTTATACCCGTCGATTTTACCACGATATGCCTTCCCTTGCAAATCAAAGAAGACAAGCCGCGCCATTTTAAACAATCGGTTCACGCATGACGCAGCACTTTCTGGATGGCTGAGGGAAGCTTATCCAGCAGGTCTCCCGCCTTCATGCCGACTGTTCCCTCCCCTTTGGCAAGATCACCGGCAAGACCATGAACATAAACTCCGGACAGAGCTGCAGCAGACGCCGTATGGACCTGTCCCAAAAGGCCTGCCACGGTCCCTGTCAGGACATCGCCGGAGCCGCCGGTTGCCATGCCTTCATTGCCCGTAGAATTCACAAAGAGTTCACCGTTTGGCAGGGCAATCAGCGTCGGCGCGCATTTAAGGACAACAATGGCATTCCATCTTTTGGCACCTAGACGAGCGCATTGGATTGGGTCATCAAGGACATCGGCCGTAGGAATTCCCAAAAGACGCGCCATCTCACCGGGATGGGGCGTCAGGATCTTATTAGGGAGACGAAGCAGCAGCGCGTCTTCACCGGCTAGGGCATTGAGGCCATCCGCATCGATGACAAGGGGCATAGGAAGCTGCTGAACAAGGCTTCTGACAAATCGTACCGTTTCCGGTGCTTTGCCTAGGCCGGGGCCAATGGCAACGACATCACTGGATAAAAGTTCCTGTACGGAGGCTTCCACGTCAAGGGGGTCAAAGGTCTTGACCATGACTTCCGTACTTTTGATGGCAAGAGGCTCCCAGGCTGCTTGTTCCGTATAAACGGTCACAAGTCCCCCACCAGCACGAACGGCAGCTTTGCTTACAAGCTCCGCCGCCCCAATATAACCGCGGGAGCCTGCTACAAGGGCAATGCGTCCATTAGTTCCCTTATGGGCGTTTTTGGGGCGATGGGGCAGCAGGGGCGCAACAAAAGCGTCATCAAGCAGGGTCATGGTGCTTTTTGCCTCTTCTTCCACCTGTTTGGGCGTGCCGATGGTATGCACCTTGACCGCACCTGCATAAAGGGCACCGGGATAAAGATAAAGACCGGGCTTGGGGGCCACCATGGTCACTGTAAGATCCGCCTTGAGGGCAAGGGCGGCTTTTCCCGTATCGGCGTCAACGCCGCTTGGCAGGTCGATGGCAAGGACAGGAACAGTCAGCTCCTTAAGGGCGCGTACAAAGGAAAGGATGGGCTCCCGGAGGCTGCCATGAAAGCTCGTTCCTACAAGGCCATCTAAAAGGAGATCTGCCTGTCGAGCCGCTGCAAGGGCCTTTTGGGGCTCTTTTTCCCATACAAAGCGGGGAAAAGCAAACCCCTCCGTCATTACAAGTTCTGCCTGAGCAGCCTTTCCCATCTGTTCCGGCTCAGCCGTAAGGATAAGGGAGCAGGAAGCGCCAAAACGCGACAAAAAGCGCAGGGCCGCCAGCCCGTCACCGCCATTATTTCCTTTGCCGCACAAAAGGACTATCCGTTTTCTTGCAGCGCCGCCCAAAAAGGCACAGGCTTCTTCGGCTACGGCGCGGCCGGCATTTTCAATGAGCACCGTCTCAGGAAAACCCATGTCTTTAATCAGACGGGCATCCACATCTTTCATGGCCTCTTTTCCTATGAGTTTCACCCTTATCCCTCCAATACCACTTGTGCGATGGCAAGATCCTTCGTATGACTGATGGAAACATGGACCTTATTGACGCGACGGTTCATGGCCGTAATGAGGACCGGCCCCAAAAGATGGACCTGAGGCACCCCCGTGGCATCAGGCAGGGTCTCAATTTTTTCAAACTGACCGGGCAGGATGCCTGTTCCAAGGGCCTTGCCCACCGCTTCCTTCACGGCATAGCGTCCGGAAAAAGATTCTGCCGCATGGCATTTCTTGCTTTCGCAGTACGCAATTTCCTCGTCCGTAAAGATTTTTTCCTTGAAGCCTTCCTGCTGGAGGGCCTTTTCTATCCGGCTGACCTCAACAAGGTCAACACCAATACCAATGATCATCATGGAACTCCTTTTTCAGATAGTTATTTGGACCGCTGGGCCGCCTTCCATTGAAGGATCTTTTCCAGACGCTCCTTATAGCGCACTTCAAACCCCTCTTCTGTAGGGTGGTAGTAACGCCGTCCCTTAAGGGAATCAGGCAGGCAGTCCATGGCCGCGATCTTTTCCTTTGTATCATGGGCATAAATGTAGCCTTTGCCGTATCCCGCTTCCTTCATGAGGGCGGTCGGAGCATTGCGGATGACAAGCGGAACCGGTTCCTGCAGATGATGCAGCGCGTCTTCCCGTGCTTCAATATAGGCAAGCTCCATGGCGTTGGACTTAGGGGACATAGCCATATAGATGACCGCATGGGCCAAGTTGACGGAGCACTCAGGCATCCCGATGAAATGACAGGCCTCATAGGCAGCAACGGCCACTTCAAGGGCCCGGGAGTCAGCAATCCCGACATCCTCACTGGCAAAGCGAACAACGCGGCGGGCAATGTATAAAGGATCCTCCCCCGCCTCCAGCATGCGGGCAAGCCAATAGACAGCGGCATCGGGATCGGAATTGCGCATGGATTTGTGGAGGGCGGAAATGAGATTATAGTGCTCCTCCCCAGATTTGTCATACAGGAAGGATTTTTGGCTCGTGCACTCTTTTAGGGTCTCTTCCGTCACATAGATTCCATCTTCCCTTGCGTCCCCATTTAGGACGACCATTTCCAGCGTGGACAGGGCACTGCGGGCATCCCCGCTGGCAAATTCCGCGACAATGCGGAGCTTGTCATCATCCATATGGATATGCTGGTCTCCCAAGCCCCGGGAATCGGTCAAGGCCCGTTTCAAAAGGGCCATGATGTCTTCTGTCGTAAGCTCCTTGAGAACAAAAACCTTGCAGCGGGACAAAAGGGCACCATTTACTTCAAAGGACGGGTTTTCCGTCGTCGCCCCGATAAGGATGATGCTTCCTTTTTCTACAAAGGGTAGGAAGGCGTCCTGCTGGGCCCTGTTGAAGCGGTGAATTTCGTCGATAAAGACGATGGTCCGCTGGCCAAACCGCGTCTGTTCATCCGCCCGCTGCATGACCGCGCGGATTTCCTTGATGCCGCTGGTCACAGCCGAAAAAGTGATGAAACTGGCTTTTGTCGTATGGGCGATGATCTTTGCAAGGGTTGTCTTTCCCACGCCGGGCGGGCCCCAGAAAATCATGGAAGAAATCTGGTCCCTTTCAATCAAGTTGCGCAGGACTTTGCCTTTACCCAGTAGGTGCTGCTGCCCCTGGAACTCATCCAGCGTCTTGGGTCGGAGCCGTTCCGCCAACGGTTCATGGTGAGGGGTCTTAAACAGGCTGTCTTCTTCCATGGCCATACCTCCTTATGTTTCGTACTTTTTATTATAACATAGGAAGGCAGCGAAAAACGCAGGGAATCCAGAAGGAAGGTTCATGACGAAAAAACCCTGCGGCAGCCGCAGGGGAAAAACCTTATTCTTTTTCTTGGGTCTTGAGCAGGCCAGTCAGGTCTGAGATCCGTGCCTCGTTAGGGAGAATGTAAAGATAATCACCTGGCATAAGCACAAGGCTGGCGTCGGGGATGAGGGTACTGTCACCACGCCGCACGGAAACCACCAGGGCTTTGCCAGGAAACTTCAACTCCTTCAAGCTTTTGCCTTCAGCAAGGGAACCGCTTTCCACAGCAGCTTCATAAACATAGGGATTGCGCTGCAGCTGGTCCTTTTTGGCCGTTTTCGGGAAGCGGACCTTAAGGTCATCTTCGAGAATAGCGTCAAAGATGGGCCGATCGCGGAGCAGTTCACCTGCAGCATAGGCAAAAAGTGTAACGATACCGAGGGGAACCATATGATAGAACCGGCCTGTCAGTTCCAAGAGAAGCAGGATCCCCGTAACAGGAGCCCTGACAGAGCCCGTGAAAAAGCCGGCCATGGCAAAGACCACCATATGGAGCCGATATTCCGGCGGCAAAAGGCCAAGGCCTGCAGCAAGGTTACCGTAAAGGCCTCCGCAGATGGCCCCTAGTACGAGCATAGGCTGAAGGGAGCCGCCTGGCGCGCCGGAACCGGTACTGAACATGGTAAAGGCAAATTTCCCGACAAGGAGCAGGATGATGAAGGGAACCGTTCCCTTAAGTTCCACCATATCTTCTATGACCCCATCCCCGGCCCCCAATACGTAGGGAAAAAAGAACGTGAGAGGGATGGTAAGAAGGAGCGGGAAAAGGAGCTTTATCCACGGTGCCTTGAAAAAAGAGAGGCCATAGAAACGCCCCATGTTCAGGGATGCCTTATTGAAAAGCACCCCGATTGTCCCCGTAAAAAGCCCCAAAAGGGCCAAATGGGGCAAATAGGCCGCATCGAGGATGGGCATACGCGGAATAGCAAAAACCGTTTCCGTGCCAAACACGAAGTGAGCCACTACAGCGGCCGTCAGGCTGGCCATAAGGGTTGGCAGCATGACAAGGGCGGAAAGGTTTTTATGGATGACTTCCATCGTAAAAAGGCAGCCTGCCATCGGCGCATTGAAGGCGGCAGCAAGTCCGGCCCCCGCACCACTGCTGATGAGGGCCCGAGTCTCCACATTGGAGTTACGGAAGAGTTTGCCTATGCCCTGACCTGCCATACCGCCAATCTGGACGGAAGGTCCTTCCCGCCCCATGGACAGCCCCGCTCCAATCCCCAGTGCGGTTGTGATGAGTTTGACCACGATGACACGAAACCAATGGAGGCTGGAATAAACGCCAATGACGATACCGCGCACTTGAGGGATGCCGCTGCCGCCAGCGATGGGGACCCATTTAACAAGGCCGCTGATGACAAGGCTCGTCATCACAAGGGCAAGGACCCAGAAGAAGGCGTAGGTCATGGAGACGTTCTGCAAAAAAGCCACCATGAGGGAGCGCCGTTCCGAAACGTATTCAAGGCAGCTGCGCAAAAGGGCAATACAGCCACCGGCAAACAGGCCAACGAGAATTCCTTCAAGGGCAAGGCGCAGTTTCAGTGTCGGGATATGGATCATCCCTTCCAAGGTTCTTTCCGTGTCATTTTTCTTCATCATTCCACTCCATCAAAAAGACCAGTAAAGTCGAGGGTTGCAAAATAGTCTTTCGGAGTCTGGGCGCGGCGGATCATCTTGACGGTTCCGTCTTCCTGGAGCAGGAGTTCTGCGCACCATAGCTTACCGTTATAATTGTAGCCCATGGCGTAGCAGTGGGCGCCGGCATCATGAAGGAAAAGATAGTCACCTTCTTCAATTTCCGGCAGCATCCGGTCAACGGCGAACTTATCATTGTTTTCACAGAGGCCGCCCGTCACGTCATATTTATGATCGCAGGGGGCATTTTCCTTGCCAAGGACCGTAATATGATGGTAGGCTCCGTACATGGCAGGACGAATCAAGTTGGCCGCGCAGGCATCAAGACCGACATATTCCTTATAGATATGCTTGAAATGGATGGCCTTTGCGATAAGCGCTCCATAAGGCCCCGTGACAAAGCGGCCCATTTCCGTCATGAGACGCACGTCTGTCATGCCTTCAGGACCAAAGACCTCATCATAGACGCGGTGAACCCCTTCACCAATGGCCAGGATATCATTTGGCGTCTGGTCCGGACGGTAAGGAATGCCGACGCCGCCGGAAAGATTGATGAAGCTGACGGCAATCCCCGTTTCATGTTTGACTTCCACGGCCAGTTCAAAAAGCTGGCGGGCCAGTTCCGGATAATATTCATTGGTCACGGTATTGCTGGCAAGGAAGGCATGGATGCCAAACTCCTTGGCGCCCTTCTTCTTGAGGATCTTGAAGGCTTCCATGAGCTGGGCCTTGGTCATCCCATATTTGGAGTCGCCAGGATTATCCATGATGTCATTGCCAAGGGCAAAGGTACCGCCCGGATTATAGCGGCAACAAATTGTTTCCGGGATACCGACGAGACGCTCTACCGTGTCAATCATGGTAAAGTCATCAAGGTTGATGATGGCTCCCAGTTCAGCGGCCAGGCGATAATCCTGGTCCGGTGTATCATTTGACGAGAACATGATGTCACGGCCGGAAAATCCGCAGACCTTACTCATCAAAAGTTCCGTGTAGGACGAACAATCGGTCCCGCAGCCTTCTTCTTGGAGGATCTTCAAAATATAAGGGTTGGGCGTTGCCTTGACAGCAAAATATTCCTTATAGCCCTTGTTCCAGGAAAAGGCTTGGTTGATTTTCCGTGCCGTTTCGCGGATACCTTTTTCATCATAGATGTAAAATGGCGTTGGATAAGTCTTTGCAATTTCCTCGACCTGTGCTTTCGTAACAAATGGTACTTTCTTCATGGAAGTCATGTCCCCTCTCGTTCAATTATTGATCCCAGATCAGCCCAGGATCATTCGATCATTATCAAGTTCTTCTCCCGAGGCCTTTTCAAAGAGATTCAGGAGGTCCGGGATGGTCAGCCGCTTTTTTTCTTCGCCGCCCACATCGACAACGATGCGGCCGGCATTCATCATGACGAGGCGGTTGCCAAAACGCAGGGCATCCCGCATATTGTGCGTAATCATGAGGCTTGTCAGATGGTCCCGGGCAATGACTTTTTGCGTCAGGGCAAGGACCTTTTCGGCCGTTTTTGGATCAAGGGCCGCCGTGTGCTCATCAAGAAGGAGCAATTTAGGATGGTTCATGGCGGCCATAAGGAGCGTCAGAGCTTGGCGCTGTCCGCCGGAAAGCAGTCCCACCCGAGCAGTCAGGCGGTCTTCAAGTCCTAGGTCCAGTTCCTTTAACAGTTCCCTGAAATGGGAACGTTCCTCTTCCTTAAGGGCCCAGGAGAGCCCCGGCCTTTTGCCGCGGCGGCTGGCTATGGCGAGATTTTCTTCAATCATCATGCCGGCTGCCGTACCCATCATGGGATCCTGGAAAACGCGGCCAATATAGCGGGCCCGTTGATGTTCCGGCATCTGGGTAAGCTCCACATCATCAATGGTGATGGATCCTTCATCAATGGGAAAGACACCGGCAATGGAATTTAGGAGTGTCGATTTCCCCGCACCATTGCCACCGATGATAGTGATGAAATCCCCCGTTTCCATATGGAGATCGACGCCGCGCAAAGCTTTTTTCTCATTGATGGTTCCGGGAAAAAAGGTCTTACTAATATTTTTCAGTTCCAGCATGGTCAGCCCACCTTTCTTCTCTGGACCTTATCCCGCATCATGGGCAGAGCAAGGGCAATGACGACAAGCACACTCGTAAACAGCTTGAGATCGTTGGGTGGCATTCCCATCTGGAGCACGATGGCAATGACAAAACGGTAAACGATGGATCCGAGGATAACGGAAACCAAGCTGTTCTTGAAACTCCGCGTGCCAAAGAGGACTTCCCCAATGATGACAGATGCAAGGCCGATGACGATGGTGCCTACGCCCATTCCCACATCGAAAAAGCCATTGTTCATGCCAATGAAGGCGCCAGCCATGGCGGTGAGGGCATTACTCAAGAAAAGCCCCAAAAGAAGCATGACATTGGTATCGATGCCTTGGGCGCGGATCATTTGCGGGTTAAAACCCGTGGCCCGGATGGCGGCTCCGATTTCCGTACCAAAGAACCAGTAGATCAAGGTCCCGATGACCACCGTGGCCAAGAGCCCTACGATAAAGACGGACTGGGCATAGTCAAGGCCCAAGGTTTCCATATAGGTAAACGCTGTTTCCTTTCCCAAAAGGGAAACATTGGCTTTACCCATAATACGCAGGTTGACGGAATAAAGGGCAATCATGGAAAGGATTCCTGCAAGCAGCGACGGGATGCGAAGCTTCGTGTGAAGAAGTCCCGTCACGATGCCTGCAACGCCGCCCAAAAGACCAGCGGCAAGCAGGGCCAGCAAGGGATGATGGTCCCGGATCAGGAAATAGACACAAATGGCGGCACCCAAGGGAAAGGACCCTTCGACGGTCATATCGGCAAAATCAAGGACCCGGAACGTGATGTAGACACCAAGAGCCAAGAGGGACCACAAAAGTCCTTGGGAGAGAGTGGGAATTATCAAATCAATCATAACGGATGCTGCCTCCTTTATCGCTCATAAATCAGAACGAAGCTGCAGTGCTCTTACCAGCTGCAGCTCCGTCATGGATCTTTTTTGACCCATTTTCTTCTTATTGGACAACATCGGCACCGTTACGGATGGATTCCGGGATGGTGATTCCCAGAAGTTTAGCTGCCGTGTCATTGACCGTTGCCTTGACATCCTTTTGGGTTTCAATGGGCATATCCTGGGGTTTTGCTTCCCCGCGAAGCACCTTCACGGCCATCAGGCCCGTCTGGTAACCTAGTTTGTAGTAGTCGATCCCGATGGTCGCAAGAGCGCCCTTCCGGACCTCCCCCGGTTCACCGGCAATCACAGGAATCTTGGCAGCATTGGTCACCTTTGTAAGAACCGGTACGGCCGAAGCCATGACGTTATCTGTCGGGATATAGATGACGTCGACCCCTTGGGCCACAAGGCCTTGGGCAGCCTGCTGGATATCATTGACGTTGGTTACCGTCGCTTCCTTGACGGTCAGTCCCTTTTCCCCGGCAATCTTCTTCATGATGGAAACTTGGAGCTGGGAATTGACTTCGCTGGAGCAGTACATGACACCGACCGTCTTGGCCTTGGGCAGGAGGGTCTTTAAGAGGTCAACCTGCTTATCAATAGGGTTCATGTCCGTCGTGCCCGAAACATTGGTCCCCGGCTTTGCGTTATCCTTGACGAGCTTGGCTTCTTTGTAATCCGTAATGGCCGTTCCTAAAATAGGGATGGTCTTTGTTGCATTAGCTACGGTTTGGGCAGCCGGCGTTGCAATGGCACAGATCAGGTCCACTTTGTTGTTGACAAAACGCTGGGCAATGGTCTGCAGATTGGATTGGTCAGCCTGGGCATTTTGCTGGTCCACTTCAAGATTCTGCCCTTCTTTGTAGCCATTGGCTGCAAGGGCATCGATAAAGCCTTTATTGGCAGCATCAAGGGCATCGTGGGTCACGAGCTGGACAACGCCAATCTTGGCACTGTCTTTTTGGGCTGGTGCGGACCCCTTATCGCCCCCACATCCTGCCGTAAGGCCCAAAACAGCAACGGCAAGGAGGATCAAGCCTTTTTTTGCATTGGTCAAGTTTTTCATACTTCCCATCCTTCTTTCCTTCTTTTCTACTGTGGTCAGTCAAGTTCCATAATGAACTGCTGTATTTGGTAATCATACCATATTCCGTCTTAGGGTACAACAGAATGATTCCTTTTAGAGAAGAATATAAGAAAAACTGCTTCATTTTGTTAACTTTTATATAGTGCAGAAGAAATTGATTTCCCAGCACGGCACATAAGGGTGGCGGCGGAGATAGATACGATACTCCGGTACCAGCTGCCAAATGGATAGGGGCAGGCGCCACAGGTCATCATCATGATGGTAGCCAGCAATGAGCATCTTGGGATGCCACGTATGGATGCTTTCCGCACCACCCAAAAGGGCCTCTTTTTCCGCGCCTTCCACATCCATCTTGATATAGGTGACGCGCTCCTTCCCCACGATTTCATCAAGGCTTACCCCTTCCGTGACGGTTTTTCCCGTCTGCGCAAGATAGGACATCCTGCCGCCCTTGGCAGCGAGCGGCAAAGAGGTCATCCCGCTCCAAATAGCCTTTTGATGGAGGGCGCATTTGCGAATCTGCTGGGATTCCACAAAGATCCGCAATTTCTTAAAGTTCTTCGGGTCCGGCTCTACGGCATCCAGATGCTCATATTGACCATCCGTAAGGGCAAGGAACTCCCGCAGTGTATCGCCGTTATAGGCGCCAAGATCCACATAGCGTTCCCGGTCGGACCAGGAAAAAAGGGTCAAAAGATCGTCCCACCGCCGTGAGACCCCTTCCAGATAGGTCAGCTTCCCGCTGAGTTTATAGTCAAGGATATCGCAAAAAACACGGCGGCTCTTGCTGTCGGCAAGGCGTTCATAGACAGCTTCCAGTTCCGTTTCATGGGCAAGGAGCCAAGCCGGCGAGACCACTGATTCATCGCCAAATAAAGGCAGATGGGGTGCGTAGGTCTCATGCTGACGGCTGATGGCAAAAAAGCGGGCAAGGATCTCAGGCCGCTCGCTAGCAAAGGCAATGAGCACGATGGCGTCCGGATAGGCCGCGTGAACCTTGGCGTAGGTCAAGACGGGAAACCCCCGAAAAACCTGCCCCCGGACAAATTCATCGCTGGCAAAGACGGCATTGACGGGAATGTCCAATCGATCCAAGCGATCAAGAATGGCATCCGCCCCATTTCCCATGCCATAAAGGACGATGGGACGCGTCTGCTTTTTCAGATACTGCCAAAGGGTTTCATGTTCTCGTAAAGGCACCATGGTGAGTCCTCCTTAGGCTGCTTTTTTAAGAGGCGGATGGATACTGACTGCTTTTTGCGCCTTTTGCCGATCAGCCGCAGCTGCCGCCCATTTCTGGAGCTGTTCCGTAATGCGCATCGCTCCATCACTGAGGCTTTCTCCCAGCGCGCGGTCACTGTCATAAAAACGCAGGATGCGGATATCCTCATAATAGATATCACTTGAGCGGTCGCTGTCAATGGAAATGAAATGAGTCCCGTCCACAGGGCCTCTCTTTTCGACCAGATACAGGGCCCCTGCCATGAGGCGGGCCCGATAAAGGGGCTTATCATAGCCATGGGCCTTGCTGAATGTATAGGAAAACGTCCCATCAGATACGGTGGCACTGCCATCTGCATTTTCCGTTACTTTTTCCGGCAGATGAAGGGCGTCCACCTCTTTGAGGGCAGCTTTAAGACGGGCTTCCGGTTCTGGATGGGACGAATAAAGACCATACTCGGGATTGCCATAATCCTTGGCAAGGTCTTCGAGTTTTGCCATCGTAACGGCAGCACCATAGGGATTGAAGCCAGCTTCTTTCACAAGACGGAAGCCCTCCTGATCGGCTTCCCGCTCATCTCCCCGACTGTAGCTTGCCATGAGGGCCGAACTGACCGTGGAAGCAAGGGCCAGTCCTGCGCCAGGATCCCCGCTGGCCGCGCCAGCAAGGATGGTAAGAAGGGACAGGGCCATCTGTTTTTCAATCTGATGGACGGTATGGCGCTTTTCAATGTGGCCAATTTCATGGCCCAAGACAGCGGCAAGCTCATCATCACTGGTCATGGTATCCACAAGGCCCTTATAGACATAGATGAAGCCGCCGGGACAAGCAAGAGCATTGACGTCCTGTGTATTGAGGACTTTGAAGGTATAGGGAATCTGCCGCGTCGAATGAGCGGCAAGGGCTTTTCCGATGCGGTCGATGCGGCTTGCCACTTCATCATCCTGATAGAGTCCATATTGGGCTTCCAGGGCTTTTCCCGCCCTTTCCCCCATTTCAATTTCCTGTTTTTCACTGATCATGGCCGCTTGGGCCGTCGGGACAAAAGAAAGTCCAAAAACAAGGCAAAAAAGAAGCAGGATCTTTTTCATCATCGAGGTGTCCTTTCCTAGGTTCTTCCCCTATTATACACGACGAAAGGGCAAGCGTCATGATTTGTCCTTTTTTCTTCACAAACCGGGCCGGGCCCCTTTTTTTGCCTCCCAAAGTAGGCTATACTAAGGAAAGCAGTTCCATTCCATAAAAAGAGGTCATGACCATGAAATCCTTTTGTCTTACCTTATCCGCGTTTTTTGTCGCCTTGGGAACCCTTACGGCGGGTCTTTTCTATATCCCCGTCGGCGTCAGCAAATGCTTTCCCATGCAGAGCCTTATCAACTGCCTGGCCGGTGTCCTGATAGGTCCCAAGAAAGCCGCTATTGTGGCCTTTCTCATTGCCCTTTTGCGCAATCTATTGGGGACCGGCTCCCTTCTGGCTTTTCCAGGAAGCATCGTCGGGGCGTACCTTGCAGGAATGTTCTTTACCCGCACAAAAAAAGAGGGGGCTTCCCTTCTGGGTGAAATGATCGGTACGGGTCTTGTTGCCGCGCTCATCGCCTCGTTCATGAGTACCTACCTCATGGGAAAGACCGTGCCCTTTTACTTTTTTGTCATTCCCTTTGGCATGAGTGCCTTAGGCGGTGCCCTGCTAGCGGGACTCATCATGAAGTCACCCCTGATGACGGCCGTAAAAAAAAGATTAGAAAAATGAGCTTGGGCCCTAGAATAACGACCCGGACAAGCGGCTGCCGTTCCTTTTTATTGATGAAACCATAAAACCACAACAGACGAAGAAAGGGCTTCGAAGAGATGATTGGCTCATTTTTTCACAGCCCTTTTCTTTTTTCCATGTACAGAAAGGATGGGTATCATGCGTTTTCTCCACACATCGGACTGGCATCTGGGGCGCATCTTTCATGGCCTTCATCTCCTTGAGGACCAGATGGCGGTCCTTGGCGAGCTTATGAGCATCATCAGGGAGGAAAAGATCGATGCCCTCTTCATTGCAGGCGATATCTATGACCGCTCCGTCCCGCCCACGGAAGCCGTACGCGCCCTTGATGAAATCCTCGTCCAACTCGTCCTGGGGGAAAAGATCCCGACCGTCATCATTGCAGGCAATCATGATAACCCTGACCGGCTTAATTTTGGCAGGGCCCTGTTTGCGTCGGAAAACCTCTTTATCACAGGGCCTGCAAGTGCCAAGCCAAAACCGGTCATCCTTTCCGACAAAACAGGTCCCATCTACGTGGCCCCACTTCCCTACTGCGAGCCCCTTACGGCGACGGAGCTGTCGGGGGATAAAAAGACCACCCATGAAGCTGCTCTTTCCTGGCAGATTGCAGGGATTCTTTCGGCAATCCCGCAGAAGTCACGCAAGATTGCCCTGTCCCATACTTTTGTCACGGGGGCACAAGTCACCCCTGACTCGGAGCGGCCCCTTGCTGCCGGTGGCTCCAGTTCGGTTGCCCTTTCCTTATATGACGCTTTCCACTATACGGCCCTGGGCCATCTCCACGCCCAGCAGCGCCTGTCGGACCGGGCCTTTTACTGCGGGTCCCTCATGAAATATTCCTTTTCTGAAGTAAGCCAGAAAAAAGGGGTCATCATCGTCGACATGGACGCAGCAGGAAATGTCACGACAACCCCGCTTGTACTCACGCCCCCTCATGAGCTCTCTGTCCTCAAGGGGCGCTTTGAGGACCTTTTGACTCATCCCCGTCTGGAAGAAAGGGAGAATTACCTTAAGATCGTCCTCACGGACAGTACGCCTGTCCTTGACCCCAAAAGCCGCCTGGAAGCCGTCTATCCCCATATCCTGCAGCTGGGGTATGAAGGACTTTCCAAAGAAAAGAAAGAAGATCCGGCTAGGCAGCGCAAGAACCTTACGGAAGTAGAACTTTTTGAACACTTTTTTGAAACCATTCAGAAACGGTCTATGGATGACAGGGAACAAAGCCTCCTTGCCGCGGTCCTTGACGAAACACGACGCGAAGGGAGGAACGCCTGATGAAACCAAGACGACTCATGATGCAGGCCTTTGGGCCCTATGCGGACAAGGAAACCATTGATTTTACAGTCCTTAAGAATCATCAGCTCTTTCTTATCACCGGTCCCACGGGAAGTGGCAAGACGACCATCCTTGATGCCATGACCTTTGCCCTTTATGGAACCGCCAGCGGCGACCTGCGGGAAAACCGCTCCTTACGGAGCGACTATGCGTCCCCCAAAGTAAAAACCGAGGTCCAGCTTGTTTTTACGAACCAGGATCGCACCTATGAGGTGACAAGGACGCCGGAACAGGAACTTGTAAAACAGCGCGGCGAAGGAACGCGGAGCGTTCCTGCCGGAGCTTGCCTTGTTGAAATCGATGATAAGGGGGAACGCACGCTCCTTGCGTCAAGCTACGGCGCCGTCACAAGGGAAGTAGAAGCCATCTTAGGCTTCAAGGCGGCCCAGTTCCGTCAGCTCATGGTCCTTCCCCAAGGTGAATTCCGCCGTTTCCTCATGGCCGATTCCAAAGAGCGCCGCATCATCTTGGAGACCCTCTTCAAGACCCAAGCCTACCGAAAACTGGAAGAAGCCCTCGACGCGCGGGCAAAGGCCCTCAAAAAAGACTACGAAGAAACAGCCGCCAAAAAGACTCATCTGCTGGAACAGGCCCAAACCGCGTCCCTGGAAGAACTGGTCCAGGTGCTCAGCGAAAATAAGCGCCTATTGAAGGAAAAGGAAAAAGAAGCCGCAAAAGCCAATGCCGTCCTTAAAAAAGCGACAGCAGCCCTTGAAGGGGCAAAAAAGCAGCAGGTCCTCTTTGCCTCCTACGAAGCGGTCTGTGCGCGCCGCAAAGCCCTTGAAAAAAAAGAAGGGTCCATCGAAAGTCTGAAAAAGAAGCTGAAACTCCTTGATGAAGCACAAAAACTCCACGCCCCTTATGACAGGGCCTGGCAAAGCCTCAATCGGGCGCGTCAGGCGGAAGCTCTCGAAAAAGAAGCGGAAAAGGACCATGGGCGCGCCCTTTTAGAAGTCACGGCTCGTTCCCAAAAAGCAGCAGGCACCAATACGGCCCTGCTCCAAGAAGAAGTAGCCCGGGCGCGGGAAGAACTGGCCCGCATGAGGGCAGTTTCAGGCGAAATGGTCCGCCTTGCTGGAAGTCTTGAAAAGGGGAAACCATGCCCCGTCTGCGGCTCCCTCACCCATCCCCATCCAGCTACCCAGACCCAGGAAGAAAAGGCCCGTCTGCAAAAAGAGCAGCACGATCTTGAAGAAAAAATCGCGGCCCTGAAAAAAGAACAAGACGCCCTTGAAAAGGCCCAAGGTGCGCTGAAAAAAGCAGCCGGCAGCCTGGAAACGGCAAAGCGTTCCGCAAGGGAAGCCCATCAAGCGCTCAATCAGGACAAAGAGTCCTTCAAAAAGGCTCTTGAAGCCTCTTCTTTCCCCGATCAGCCCGCCTTTCTTGCCGCCCATCATGACCTTACCCAAAAAGAGGCCATGCAAGAAGAAGTGACCCGTTTTGAAGCGCAGAAAGCCAGCACGGAAGGGGAACTGAAGATCCTTCAGAACGAAATCAGAGGGAAGGAAAAACCCCTGTTGGCGCCATTTGAAGAAAAGGAAAAGGCAGCCCGCAGCTATTATGAAGCCCTGGCAACACAACGAGGTGCCCTTGGCGAGCGCATCGCCCGCGAGGAAAAGGAAAGGGATGCCCTGAAAAGCCTTGAAGAAAAAATTGCAAAACTCCAGGACGACTATGGTCCTATCGGCCTTCTTGCGGCCACAGCAAAGGGGCAAAACAGCGAGAACCTGTCCTTTTCTGCCTACGTTCTCCAATCCATCCTCGACGCTGTTCTCAAGGCAGCCAACCTGCGCCTTTCGTCCATCAGTGAAGGCCGTTATACCCTCTATCGCCGGGAAGGCATATACGATGCCCGGAAGGAGCAGGGACTCGACCTGGAAATCCTTGACGCGTACACGGGACAGGCACGGTCAGTCCATACCCTGTCAGGCGGGGAAAGCTTCTTCACCTCCCTTTCCCTTGCCCTTGGTCTTTCAGATGTCCTTGAGTCCTATGCCGGGGGGCTTCATCTGGATACCATCCTGGTCGATGAAGGCTTTGGTTCCCTTGATCCGGAAACCCTAGACAAAGCCATGAACACGCTCATGGACCTCCAGAAAGGGGGCCGCCTTGTCGGCATCATTTCCCACGTGGCAGAGCTCAAGGAACGGATTCCCGCCCAGCTCATCGTCACGGGCGGGGTTATGGGGTCCCATGCTTCATTCCGGGTCTAGCCCGTTTCATGGGGGTGGGGAAAGGCCTCCTCTCCCCCTTTTTTCTTGACAAAAGGACAATGATTCGGTATTATTTATTTGCGTGTGCAAGCAATTTAAAAATTCATTCATTGTTAAAGGAGAAATTTCTTATGACCACTGAACTCAGTAAGCTTCCAGTTCCTGACCGGGCAGAACGCAATGCCTTTTTCCCTTCCGAATACTCCCTGAGCGTCTATACAAGCAAGGTCACCGATTTCAAGGGATACGGCGGCATCACCCCCTATGAAGGGCCCACCAAAAAAATCCTTGTTGTCGCAAGTGATGAACGCTACGTCCTTACGAAAAAGGATAATTTCTTTTCCACGGGGAACCATCCTGTTGAGACCCTGCTCCCCATGATGCATCTCGCCCATGCGGGTTTTGAAATCGAGGTAGCTACGCTCTCCGGAAATCCGGTCAAATTGGAGCAATGGGCCATGCCGACAGAAGACAAGGCTGTCATGGGCTACTATGACAGCATCCTGCCAAAGTTCAAGGAACCTAAACGCCTGTCTGACATCATTGGCGAAGTAACAAAACCTGAGAGCTGCTATGTCGGAGCCTTCTTTCCAGGCGGCCATGCAGCCCTTGTAGGACTACCGTTCAGCCTCGACGTCAAACGCGTCCTTTTGTGGGCCATGAAGGAAAACAAGGTCCTGATTTCCCTCTGCCATGGACCGGCGGCCTTTCTTGCTGCGGCCATTGATGAAAAACCGGAAGATTATCTCTTCAAAGGGTTTGATATGGAAGTCTTCCCCGATGCCCTTGACGAAGGGGCCAACCAGGACATTGGCTACATGCCGGGGTGCCTCCGCTGGCTTCTTGCCGCAAGCCTCGAAAAGCTTGGGGTCCATCTCCTCAATTCCGACATTACAGGGGCCGTCCATGTGGACCGCAATGTAATCACCGGTGACAGTCCCCTTGCTGCCAATAAGCTCGGTCTTGTGGCAGCAAAAGAGCTGGTCATCCGCATGAAGGCATAAAGCTATGGCAACGTTAGCAGATTGGCTTAGCTTCCGCTGCCGCCATGAAGAAATCAAGAAAGCCCTTGAAAAAACCCTTCTTGAGTGTGAGCACAGTGTAAGCCTCAACGAATTCTACACCCTCTACTTTTTAAGTAAAAGTGAGGATAAGGCCCTTGCCATCCAGGACCTTTCCCAGAAAGTCGGACTCAGTCCCAGCGCCACAAGCCGCATGCTCCAGCAGTTTGAGCACTCCTGCGGCGTCATTATGCGCACCACCTGTAAGACAGATAAGCGGTCCACCTTCATCCATCTGACGCCTCTTGGGACAAAACGTCTTGCCATTTTCCTAAAGGCCATTGACCCCGTTCTTAAGCGCTACGATGCGGACCTTACAGCCCTCAAAAAATCATGATTCAAAGGGCCCTGCCGGGAATCATCTCTTGGCAGGGCCCTTTTACTGCTAGTTTTGAATTGTAGGGTGTGCGTTGTCAGTTGTTACGGGGAGGGTAAAGAAGAAGCTTGTCCCTTCCCCCACCTTGCTTTCGGCCCAGAGTTTTCCGCCATGGCTTTGGACTAGCTGACGGGCCAGGGCAAGGCCGATGCCGCTGCCGCCGCTCTGGCGGTTCCTCGAGGTTTCACCGCGGTAGAAATACTGGAAAAGGTGCAGCAGCTTATCGGGCGGAACGCCGTCCCCCGTATCCCGGATTTCCGTAAGGAGATAGGCGTTTTTCCCATCCATCTGGCTAACTGCGGAAATAAAGAGGGCGCGCCCCTGTGGGACATAACGCACAGCGTTGCCCAATAAGTTATAGATGACCTGGTTCATGCGGTCCCGGTCAAACAGAAGATCCGGAAGAGAATCTTCAAGGGACAGGGTCACGGACAGCTTTTTTTCTTCAAAAAGGGGTGCCATCATGGCGACGGCTTTTTTGATGAGCACGACTAGGTCTCCTTTTTCCTTATGGAGCTCCAGTTGCCCCACTTCGGCAAGGGATAGGTCCCGCAGGTTCTGGATCAGGCGCCCCATGCGCAGGGCTTCGTCTTCCATGGAAAGAAGACGTTTCTTGTCAAGGGGAAACACATCGTCAATCATGCCTTCAAGATTGCTGCTGATGATAGCAAGGGGGGTCCGCAGTTCATGCGCCATATTTGCAAAAAGCTGCCGTCTTCCTTTTTCCGCTTCATCGAGGGCGCGGGCCATTTCATTGAAAGTCTCCGTAAGAAGCCCGACTTCGTCATAAAAATAAACCGGAACGTGCTGGTCATAGCGGCCTTTCTTGATGGATCGAGCCGCCTGCGTAAGGTCCTTAAGAGGACGCAGGGCTTCCCGCACCATGAGAAAGCAGATCAAGGCACTTAACAGGGCCATGCCAAAGCCCAGCCAAAAAAGGCTGCTATGGACGGAAGACAGATAGACAGTTTCAGCCGGTCCATGCATCATGCCGTGCATGCCTCTTGCTTGCCCCATCATATGGGATGAATTATATAGGTATTGGGAAAAATGGGCATCCATCTGGAACTTTGTAAGAAACATCATGGCCCCAATGGTCACAAGGAGCAAGACAAGGACCATGACGGTCAAACGAAAAGCAAGGCTGTTTTTATGCTTCATGGCGCGCTCCCTGGAATTTATAGCCAACTCCGTAAACGGTCACAATATAGATTGGTTGGGACGGATCCGGTTCCAGCTTCTTTCTGAGGTTCCGGATATGGGTATCAATGGTCCGTTCCGCACCTTCGTAATAGGCGCCGCCCATGGCCTTTTCCAAGAGCTGCATGCGGCTAAAGACACGATCCGGTGCAGAGGCAAGGATATCAAGCAGGCTGAATTCCGTTGGGGTAAGGGAAATCCACGCCTTTTTCCGGCGTACTTCAAAACGTTCCTTATCAATGAATAGGTCCCGGATCTCGTAGGAAGCGACCTGGCTGAGGACTTCCCCGCGGCGGCGCCGGAGAAAGCTTTTTACGCGGGCAATCAGTTCCCGTACATGAAAAGGTTTTACCACATAATCATCAGCCCCCAAATGGAGCCCAACGAGCCGATCGGCTTCATCGTCCTTGGCAGAAAGGAAAATGATAGGAATATCTGTAAATTGCCGCGCCCTGCGGCAGACTTCAAAGCCATCGATTCCGGGCATCATGATGTCAAGGACCATGATATCGGGATGATCTTCCTTGAGGCGCTTGAGGGCTTCCGCCCCATCGCGGGCCAGATAGACAGTAAACTGCTCGTCCTTGAAATAGGAAAGAAGGACGCTGAGAAGCTTCTCATCATCATCAGCAATGAGTATGGAATTTGCAGGCATCGTGCCACCTCCTTCAGTGCCTGTAATGATAGCATAGGATGGAAAAAAAGAAAATGACCCTTCCCTCGTAAGCCTAGAGAGAAGGGTCGATTCCCAAAGGGATCAGTTGTTATTTTGGTTCTGGTACTGCCAGCCCGGGCAGCCGCCATAGTTTCCATTGCCACCACGATACCCACCCCAACAATAGGGAGCGCGATCAGTCTGCGCCGTGTTGTTAGACGCTGGGCTTTCTGCAGCAAGGACACTGTAGGTCGGAATGGCAAATAGGGTCAAGAGGGCCAGAATCATAATTTTTTTCATCGCTTCCATCTCCTTTCTGCTTCTCCTATATTGTAGCAGATGTCCTTGATCAAGGGGTGGAGAAAATGTGAAGATAATGTCAAGATGGATCAATCAAAAGAAAGGGCCATGAAAAAACGACGTCCTCATTTTCCCATGGCCCCCGGCCTTAATGATTTTGGGCAATAACCTTAAAGAGCGTCCCCACAACGAGGATGGACAAAGAAAGAAGAAGGACAGTCCCCCACTCCCCTAAGGTAAGCGGTACGACCCGCAGTACGCGGCCGCCTACATAGGTCATGATGACCTGAATGACGATGATCATGGCATTGATTTCGATGAAGCCCCGATTCTTTGTGAGGTGATCGAAAAGATTGACAGAATCAACACGCACATTGAACGCGTTCATGACGGCAAGGAACACATAGGTGCAGAAAAATCCCGTATAAAGGGGCAGTGCTTCTGCATGGGGCCGGAAAAGATCCTTCAAGGGCCCCCACAAGAACAGCATCAGACTGAGAAGAGTCGTGTAAGCCCCGCCCAGGATGATCTTCGTCAGCATGGACGAGCTGACAATGGGCGCACTCCGCTCCTTTGGTGCTTCCTCCAAATACCGGTCAAGGGCAGGCTCGCCGCCAAAAGCAAGGGCTGCCAAGGTATCCATGATGAGGTTGATCCACAGGATCTGGATGATGGTCAGCGGCTTTTCAATTCCTAAGAAAGGCGCCAGCAGGTTGATGGCTACAGCCGAGAAATTGATGCTCAGTTGGAAGACAATGAAGCGGCAGATGGAGTTGTAAATGGTCCGTCCGTAAAGAATGGCCTGCTTGATGGATAAGAAGTTATCATCAAGGATCACAATATCGCCGGCTTCCTTGGCAACTTCCGTGCCGCTGCCCATGGCAAAGCCCACATCGGCTTTTTTAAGGGCCGGCGAATCGTTGACACCGTCTCCGGTCATCCCCACGACAAGTCCCATTTCCTGCCCAATCCGGACAAGGCGGGATTTATCCATCGGAAGAGCTCGGGCCACAACACGTAGATGGCGAAGGGATTCCCGCACCTGTTGGTCAGAAAGGCGGGAAAGATCATCACTGGTCCAGACAATATCGGTATCTTCCTTCAGAATGCCTGCATCGCGGGCAATGGCCATGGCCGTTTCCCGGCGGTCACCGGTAATCATGACAACCTGGACACCGGCGCGTTGGACTTCCTTGATGGCCTTTACGGCTTCTGGGCGGACATCATCACGGATACCGACGATGCCGACAAGAATCAGCCCGTTTTGAGGGACCTTTTCACCGGCAATCGCCCCTTCACGGATGAAAAGTCCCAACATGCGGATGGAGTCCTTGGCATAGCCCACCATGGTTTCATCAAGGGACTTTTTCATGTCCCCCGTAAGGACGGCTTTCTTTCCTTCTGCGTCAAGGTACTGGTCAGCGGCGGGAAGGAGTTTTTCCGGAGCCCCTTTGACAAGGCACAGATCATAGGTCCCCGTCACATGGGCCCAGGAATATTTATTGGTACTGTTAAAAGGTACAAAATGGGTCCGTGTCACACCAAGATCCGTCTTATAGCCTTCCATATAAGCGCTCAGGGCCGTTTCCGTCATGTTCCCGCCAATGATCTTGCCCTCTTCGTTCACAGCAGCTGACGTATTGATGACACAGTTGGCATAAGTGGCCTTGCGGAGCATTTCCGGAAGAGCCGTAAATTCTGTGTAGACCGTGCCATCGCCGGCAAGAAACGTGACAACAGTCAGTTTTCCCTTGGTAATGGTTCCTGTCTTATCTGTAAAAAGCAGGTTCAGGCTGCCCGCCGTTTCGATTCCTACAAGTTTGCGGACAAGGACATTATCCCTGAGCATCTTGCGCATGTTGAGGCTCGAAACAAGGGCGACCATAAGGGGAAGCCCTTCAGGAACAGCCATGACGATGATGATGACACCGAGGATGACGGCCTGAACCAAATCCTGGACGAGGGCGCCGCCGCTTGTGAGGTACGCGCCAAGACTCGGGGCCTGCAACATCTTATGGATCATGACGGCAAGGGCAATGAAGACCCCGCCCAGATACCCGATGCGGCTGATGACGGCAGCCAGGATGCGCAGTTTGTGCTTGAGCGGGCTTTCCCGTTCATTGTCCTTGAGTTCCTGTGTCAGTTTTCCATAAACGGACAGATCCCCAATGCAGTCAGCCCGCATAATGCCTTCACCCTCAAGGACGACGGAACCGCGGTAGACGGCATAGGTCTGGAGAAAATCGACTTTTTCCGGGTCAAGGATAAGGGAAGGATTCCCCGGAATCTTAGGAGCTTCTTCACTTTCCCCGTTGAGGACGGACTGGTCCACCTTGAGGGTGCCGGCGAGCATGACCCCATCGGCAGGGACCTTATCACCCGCCTGGAGGATGATGGCGTCTCCCTTTACGATATCGGCAATGCCTACTTCCTGGGGCTCCCCATCCCGATAGACCTTGCAGAAAATCCGAGAGGCTTCTTCCTGGAGTTTCTGAAAGGCGTTTTCGTTGGCATATTCCGAATAGGTGCTGACAAGAGTCGCCAGAAGGATGGCAAGAAAGATTCCCACCGTTTCCAGCCAGTCTCCATGTCCCGTATAGACAAAGATGATATTGATGACAAGGGCGGCCGTGAGGATCCGGATCATGGGATCTTTGAGGTTAGCGGCAAACTTTTGCCAGAATGTCTCCTTGGGAGGACGGGACAGTTCATTGCGTCCATACTGGGCACGCGAGGCTTCTGCTTCCTGAGTGGTCAGACCATACTTTTGCGACAAGGCAGCATCGCTCCTTTCTTTATATTGTTTGATTATATCATGTTTCAAGGAATAACGGGGAAATTCAGAAAAAGAGTTTACAAATTCTATACAAAAACGAAAAGGCCGATGGATAAATCGTTCCATCGGTCTTAGCAAAGGATTCCTACCGGATGAGGTAAGGCAGGGAGATCTTGGCAAGTCCCAAGAAGATGAAGAAGCCGCACACATCCGTAAAGGTCGTGATGAAAATGCTCGAGGCAACAGCGGGATCGGCATGACAGGCTTTAAGGACCACTGGGATGACAAAGCCAACAAAAGCCGCAATCATCATGTTGGCCACCATGGCCACAAGGATGATGACGCCCAAATAAGGATTGCCATACATGTAGGAAACAACAAAGGCCGCAAGGATGCCACAGACCATACCATTCATAAAGCCCACGAAAATGCTTTTCAGGATGCGTTTTTCATTGCCATGAAGCTTGATGTCCCCAATGGCAATGCCGCGAATGACCACAGCCAGGGTCTGGGTAGCCGCGTTTCCGCCCATACCGGCTACAATGGGCATGGAAGCGGCAAGGGCCACGACTTGAGAAATGGTATCTTCAAACATGGAAACCGTGGCGGACGCCAAAAAGGCCGTCACGAGATTGACAAGGAGCCAGGGCAGCCGCATATGGACCGATTCCAGGGCAGAACTGTCCACATCTTCTTCCTTGTTGACACCGCCCAATTTGAGCATGTCTTCCGTATTTTCTTCTTCAATGACATCGATGATATCATCAACGGTGATGATGCCGATGATGCCCATCCGTTTATTGACAACCGGAATGGCGTGCAGGTCGTATTTTGAGACGAGTCTGGCAACGTCTTCCTGGTCCGTTTCCGGTTCAACGGAAATGACATTGTCTTCCATGATGTCCTGCAGGGTATCATAGTTTTGGGCAACAAGCAGTTCCCGCAGTGAAACGGTTCCAACGAGCTGTTTCTTCTCGTTGGTAATATAAAGGATATTGATTTCTTCCGTTTTGGGGGCGATTTCCTTAACTTTTTCCAGCGCCTGGCTCACCGTCAGTGTATTGCGCATGGAAATGAATTCCGTCGTCATGATCCCTCCAGCGCTCGTTTCCGAGTAACCGAGGAGGTTCCTGATGACCGTTTGGTCACCGCTTTTCATGAGCTTCAACAGTTCCTTACGGCGGTTGACGGGCATATTGCCCAGGATATCGACAATATCGTCCTTTGACATGAACTGGAAGACAGCGAGGATGCGGTCCAGGTCAAGGAGCTTCATGATCCGTATCTGCAAATCCTCTTCTGCCTGTTCCACGATTTCGGCCAGCTGCTCAGCCGTGACCAAACTGTTTAAAAAGAGGATGTCGCTGTCAGAGACCTCTTCAAGGGCAATGGCAACGTCTATAGGGTGGGCTTCCTCCAATAAGGTTGTTACCGCGTCACGATCCTTGCGGTCAAGGGCTGTCGTAAGGTCGTTTTCCACTTGCTCTTCCAAAAGTTCCTGATTGGCTTCATTCTGAGCCGCGACTTCTGAACCCATTTCTTCATGCTTCTCCATCCCTGAAGTGCCTCCCTTTCCTCGGTATTCTGCTGGGAAAATGTCTTTCCCTCTGCCGTCCAGTACGGCTTTCCCCTAGGGGATCTCAGCGTTTTCCTAGAACCACGGTATCTGACACGAGCCACCCCACGGCCCCGTCAAAGCGAATGACAAGATTATAGGTCTTACCTTCGGTTTCATTGCGGCTCTGATTGATGGGCACAAAAAGCGTGCCTTTAGGATAATACCCCATCACGAGGGCGTCCTTGTTAGGTTCGGCAAGGAGTACGGCATTATCCTGGGTCGTCATCATGACAATGCGGGACTGGTGGTAGCGCTGCTCCGTTGTCAGTGCCGCTGCTTCAAGCCGGGGAAGGAATGTGCTTCCCATGACGGTAAAAAGTGCAGTAAGCGCCATGATCATACGTTGTTTCATCGCGTTTTTCCTTCTTTCCTAGACAACCTGAAATAGGTAGAATTTAAGATAGTCCGTTTCGGGCACATTATACAAAATAGGATGATCCGGGGCCTGTTGACGGGCCTCGATTTGGCGCAGGCTCACCTGGGCATCGCGGGCCGCTTCATGAAGCATCTTCACAAAAAGGGCATCTTCCATGAAGTGAGAACACGAACAGGTTGCCAGATACCCACCTCGAGGCAAGAGTTTCATGGCCTTGAGGTTGATTTCCTTATAACCGCGGAACGCACTGCGCACAGTGGAACTTGACTTCGTAAAGGCCGGCGGATCAAGGATGATGAAATCATAGGGAGCATGGCCCTGCGCCTTGAGTTCCGTCAATAGCTCAAAGACATTGGCTTCCCGGGTCGTTACGACATCCACCAAATGATTCCGTAGGATATTTTGCTGGGCCGTCTTCAGGGCCTCACCGGAAATATCGACAGCCGTTACAGAAGCGGCGCCGCCGCGGGCTGCATTCAGGGCGAAAGCCCCTGTATGGGTAAAACAGTCAAGGACATGCTTACCTTTGGCAATACGGGCTACGGCCTGACGGTTATATTTTTGGTCAAGGAAAAATCCAGTTTTCTGTCCATTGACCACGTCAACCATATAGGAAAGGCCATTTTCAACAATGATGGGCATCAGGTCAGCTTCCGTCAGTTCATTTTCCGGAATCTGGGCAATTCCCTTGTTTTCGCTCATACCTTCCAGCTCACGGATCTTGACATCATTGCGTTCATAGACACCTTTGACGCGCTCGCCCATTTCCCGCAGCACGCGCAGGAGAAGGGAAAAGATCTGGTTTTTATGGCGTTCCATCCCAAGGGACAGGACCTGGGCGACAAGGACGTCGTCAAAGCGGTCCACCGTCAACCCAGGAAAGCCATCGGCTTCGCCAAAGATCAGGCGGCAGCAGGCAAAATCCGCACCGGGCATAACGGTCTTGCGATAGTCCACGGCATACCGAACGCGGCGCTCAAAAAAGGCCTCGTCAAAGCGGTCATTGGCATTATAGGAAAGGAGGCGGACCCTGATCTTGGAATGGTCATTGTAAAAACCTGTGCCGATGTATTTGCCTTTTTCACTGACAACATCGACAAGACTGCCATTTTCCGGTTTCTCCGATTCCTTGAGGACTTCTCCCTCAAAGACCCACGGATGACCCATACGGGCCCGATTTTCGCCTTTTTTGGTGATTGTAATCTGAATGAAATTGCGCATGGCTTTCTATCCTTCGTTTTTCTTGAATTACTTCCTTATTGTAACATATGAATCGGAGGGATTAAATAAAAATCTCGTAAAAACATGGCCCCATAAAAGAAAAGACTGTCCCTGCCCGCTTTGAAAAGTTCCCTGAATCTAAGGAAAAAAGAAAGCGTCCCTCCATTTGCAGTCACGTGGACATATCAGATATAATAGAAGAATGATTCTGTATTTTTTACGTTAAAGGCAGGCGATTCCCGCAATGGCTCAAGCAAAAACAATGACAAAAGATATGACCCAGGGCAGCATTCCCAAACTGCTTCTTGAATTTGCCCTCCCCTTGATGGTGGGCAACATCTTTCAAATGCTCTACAATACGGTTGACTCCATTGTAGTGGGAAACTTCGTCGGGACAAACGCCCTGGCAGCCGTCAGCTCCACAACGATGGTCACAAATATGTCGGTCTTCTTCTTTAATGGATTTTCCATCGGAGCCACCGTCATCATCGGGAAATATTTTGGTGCCGGCGACCATAAAAAGCTCCACCGTGCCGTAGAAACGACCATGGCAGCGACCTTTTTGCTCTGCCTGCTGTTTACGGCCTTCTTTCTTTCTGCCAATGATTTTATGCTCCGCTTCATGAAAACACCACCCGACGTTTTTGGGGAAGCCTCCCTGTATCTGAGAATCTACTTTGCCGGTGTGACAGGCCTGCTCCTTTATAACATGGGAAGCGGCGTTCTCCGCGCCGTGGGAGATACGAAACGACCCCTTTATTTCCTGGTCCTCACAAGCGTCCTCAACATCATCTTGGATCTTATTTTCGTGCTCCAGTTCCATATGGGCATTGCCGGCGTTGCCTATGCAACCATTCTTGCCCAATTCATTTCGGCCGCGGCGACCATGGCGGTCCTTATCCGTACGGATGACATCTACTGTTTCCGTCTTGGGGACCTCTGCCTTGATTGGGGCATTCTTAAGGAAATTTTCTGTGTAGGCCTTCCCGCCGCCATTCAAAGCGTCATCACCTCTTTTTCCAACATTTTTGTCCAGTCCTATATCAACTTTTTTGGTCCCACCATCATGGCCGGATGGGGCTGCTACAACAAGATTGACCAGTTCGTCATGCTCCCCGTCCAGTCCATGGCCATGGCCTCCACCACCTTTGTGGCTCAAAACGTCGGTGCCCAAAAAGACAAGAGAGCCGATGAAGGCACCGTTTCTTCCATTATCCTGAGTCTTGGCATCGTTGGCGTCATAACAACTCTTCTCGTGCTCTTTGCCGATACGGCCCTGCGCCTTTTTACAAGCGACGAAGGCGTAATCCTGTCGGGAGTCGATTTTATCCACGTGAACCTCTTTTTCATGCTCTTTAACTGCGTGAACCAGGTCCTTGCCGGCGCCCTCCGCGGCCGCGGGGATTCAGTTGCGCCAATGGTCATCATGCTCTTTTCCTTTGTCCTCATCCGCCAGATTTACCTTTTTGTCATGAGCCGCTTTATCAGCAATACGCCTCTTACCATGGGTTTTGGCTACCCCGTGGGCTGGATGACCTGCTGCCTTCTTGAAGTGGCTTACTTCTATTTGTTCTGGAAACATCGGCCGCGGTAAGGGGCCTTTTTTTCTTTATTTTACTCAGCCCAAAAAACAAGCTGATTTGATGAAGTACGTATGTCCATTGCTTTGAGAAAGATTAATCTGAAGCAATGGGCTCATGGCCTCTCGTACAACAGTGCCCTTCACGGTTGGGGATAGCTATCGCCTGGGCGCTTTCTTTCCTAACCTTCCCTTTTTTTAGTCGCTGCAGAAATCGCGCCGAGTAAATGCAGTTACTTGCCATCCTTGCTTGAGAAATGATTCTTTTGAGAGCAAGGATGGCATGACGATTCGCAAGAAATTACCTACCACAATCTCATATTAAAGTCGCCCGAAAGATGCCTTCGGCGAGCAAGCCACTTCTTGAAATTTTTTCGGATGATCCAGGAAACCTTTTTCGCCTATGGCCCATATCGATCCATCTGCATTGTCAAACGCGGCAGGCTTCCTAGAAGTACCCAAATCTTGTACGACGTCATCAGCCTGCTTCGCGTTTTTCCTAGCATCTGGGCCAATCTGGAACCATATTTGAAAATGGTAAATGGAAAAAGGCAACGGCCTTGAAGGGTAAGGCCCAACAAAAAGCAGGCTGGAAAGAAAGGCAGCCTCCTTTCTTTCCAACCTGCTTTTACTTTTACTTAGAAGCGGTCTACCAGTTTATAGCCCTTCCCCATGAGGAACGTTTCCGTTTCTGCTTCATCGGTCTGCATCACCACAATAGGATTCGATGTCTTGCGGTCAAAGGAGATATAAAGATAGCGGATATTGACATTGGCCTGGTTGAGGCTGTCTAAGATCTTGTTCAAGGTTCCAGGGGCATCAGAGGCCATATCGACAGCAATGACAAAATCAATGCGGCACTGATAGCCGGCCTTGGTAAGCAGGTCCTTGGCCTTATTCGCATCATCTACGATGATGCGAACAATGCCAAATTCCGCACTGTCTGTTGCCAACATGGTATAGATATTGATCCTACCTTTTGCCAATTCGTCCGTCATCCTGCCCAAGGCACCCTTGGCATTGGCGGCAAAAATAGAGATTTGTTTCAGCATGAATATACGCTCCCCTCTCAGCCTTGGACGCGGCCGGCCAGTTCCTTGATGAGGGCTTCCGTCTTTTCCCAGCCCAGGCAGGGATCGGTGATGGATTTCCCGTAGACACCTTCTTCAATGGACTGACTGCCATCTTCCAAATAGCTTTCAATCATGATTCCTTTGACCAGCTTTCGAAGATCCGGATTCATATGGCGGCTGTATAGAACATCATTTGCAATGCGAACCTGTTCCAGGTATTTTTTCCCTGAATTGGCATGGTTGGCATCGATAATGACCGCTGGATGGGAAAGGCCCCGCTTTCCATAGGATTCATGGAGACGGACCAGGTCTTCGTAATGATAGTTGGGCAGACTCCGGCCAAACTGGTCCACATAGCCGCGCAGGATAGCGTGAGCGAGCGGATTGCCCTTGGTCCGCACTTCCCAGCCTCGGAAAAGGAACTGCTGCTCATGCTGGGCCGCCGCAATGGAATTGAGCATAACGGAGATGTCTCCACTGGTAGGATTCTTCATCCCCACAGGAATGCCCACACCGCTTGCAATCATGCGATGCAGCTGATCTTCGACAGAACGGGCCCCAATGGCAGCATAGGAAATCAGGTCCGACAGATAGCGATGATTTTCCGGGTAAAGGATTTCCTCGGCACAAGTA
Organism: Acidaminococcus sp. BV3L6; assembly: GCF_000468835.1. Classification (NCBI taxonomy): domain Bacteria; kingdom Bacillati; phylum Bacillota; class Negativicutes; order Acidaminococcales; family Acidaminococcaceae; genus Acidaminococcus; species Acidaminococcus sp. BV3L6. The sequence continues at coordinate 77,022 of NZ_AWUR01000004.1, forward strand.
AAGCCCGTTTCCCGAATAACCCGTTCATGCATCTTGCGGCAGGCAAGAATCCCCTTGAGCATGTCCTCCCCACCGTGGGGATCGGGCTGATGAAGCATACCTTTATAGCCAACACCAATGGTGCGCGGTTTATTGGTATAGACGCGGGGAATGAGGAAAAGCGTCTCCTTGACTTCTTCTTGGACGCGGGCAAGGCGCGTGCAGTACTCGGTGACCGCGTCTTCGTTATCAGCAGAACAAGGTCCAATGATGAGAAGGAACCGGGCATCCTTTCCTGTCAGGATGTCCCGGATTTCCTGATCCCGACGCGTTTTGATCTGATAAAGGCCCGGATCCACAGGGTGCTCCATTTTAAGCTCCTGAGGTGACGGCAATTTACGGATGAACTCCATTTCAAGTTCCATAGAAAGCCTCCCTGAAAAAAGTTGGACGTATTATACCATATCTATGAAAAAGATTCATGAATCTGTCCCTAAGAGGTTGTTGTCCCCCACTTTCCGACCCGAGAATGTAACCATTGTTCCAAAAAAGTCACCCCCACTGCGGAAAGGTTCCGCAATGAGGGTTCACTCTTTTATACGATAAGGCCTCCACTCGGTCTTAGAAAGCCGGGATCACAGCGCCTTTATACTTTTCTTCAATGAATTTCTTGACTTCCGGGCTCGTCAAGGCTTTTTTCAGGGCCTGAATTTCCTTGCGGTTTTCATCGCCCTTTCGAACGGCGACGATATTGGCGTAAGGTGAATCCTTCGGTTCGATGAATAGGGCATCCTTCGTCGGATTCAGCTTAGCTTCCATTGCGAAGTTGGAATTGATGACGGCAAGGTCCACATCATCCAAGGTGCGGGGCAGCATCGCAGCTTCTGCTTCGGTGATCTTGAGGTTCTTCGGATTTTCCACGATATCCCCGACCGTTGCCGAAATGCCGACGCCATCCTTTAGTTTGATGAGGCCTGCTTTAGCAAGGATATTGAGGGCACGGCCGCCGTTGGTCGGATCATTCGGGATTGCGACTTTGGCCCCGTCGGGAACGCTCTTGATGTCTTTCAGTTTCTTGGAATAGACCCCCATCGGTTCGATATGAACGGCAACAAGGTTCACCAGGTCAAGCTTACGGTCAGCAGCAAACTTCTTCAGATAGGGTTCATGCTGGAAGAAGTTGGCGTCAATTTCCTTGTCGTTCAAGCTGAGGTTCGGCTTGACGTAATCCGTAAATTCAATAATCTGGAGATCGATGCCATCCTTGGCAAGGAGCGGTTTGATCTCATTTAGGATTTCCGCGTGCGGAACCGGCGTGGCACCGACTTTCAGCACGACTTTCTTGTCACTGCTTTGGGCTGCTTCTTTCTTTTCACCGCTGCATCCGGCAACAAGTGCGCCGAGGGCGAGGAGGCCAGCGAGGGCCCAAACTGTTTTCTTCATTGTCATCAACATCCTTTCAGTGGTCCCCGTCTGGGGCTTTGTCTGCATTATGATGTGATTATACCGTTATGCATGAAAAGGCACAAATACATATAAGTTATGTCTTGTTATGCATTCCAGTTATGGAGAACTCGTTCAGCCGCTTCCTTCTCGATATCCTGCACTTCCCGTTTCAGGCGGGCAATGCCCGCACTCATGGCCACTTTTGCCACAGCGCCGGCAATAGCCGGTACAATACGGCGGTCAAACGCTCCGGGGACAACGTAGTCCTCGCGCAGTTCATCCTCAGGAATGAGGCCGGCAATGGCATGAACGGCAGCCACCTTCATCTCTTCCGTAATGGCAGAGGCGCGGACAGCGAGGGCCCCGCGGAAAATACCAGGGAAGACGCAGACATTATTGACTTGGTTCGGAGCATCGCTGCGGCCCGTTCCCGCCACAAGTACGCCGGCAACTTTGGCTTCTTCATAGGTCGTTTCAGGAACGGGATTTGCAAGGGCGAAGACAACCGCCTTGGGAGCCATACTTTCCATGATATCCTTCGTGAAAAGACGCGGTCCCGATACACCGATAAGGACATCCGCACCCTTGGCGGCCCCGGCAAGGTTTCCTTTATAGTGGGCCTTATTGGTGACGCTTGCCAGATACTTTGTTGCCATGTCCATGTCCCCGGGACGGCCCTCGTAGACCGCACCGTCAATATCGATCATCGTCAGGTCTGTTACGCCCAAGCGATAGAGCAGTTTGCCAATGGCAGAACCTGCGGCGCCGCAGCCGTTCACCACAACCTTGACCTTTGTAATGTCCTTTTTGGCAAAGCGCAAGGCGCCAAGGACGGCAGCGCAGGCAATGATGGCGGTTCCGTGCTGGTCATCATGGAAAACCGGGATGGAGCAGCGTTTGATGAGTTCATTTTCAATCCAGTAGCATTTTGGTGAAGCAATGTCTTCCAAGTTGATGCCGCCAAAAGAAGGCTGGAGTTTTGTGACAATGTTCACAAATTCTTCCGGATCTTTGGTATCGATACAGATGGGGATAGAATCAATATCGCCAAATTTCTTATAAAGGACCGACTTGCCTTCCATGACAGGCATGGCCGCCTCCGGACCGATGTCCCCCAGCCCCAGGACACGGGTGCCATCACTGATGACGGCGACCATATTGCCCCGGCAGGTGTACTCAAAGGAAAGGTCAGGGTTTTCCTTGATCTTGCGGCACGGCTCGGCAACGCCCGGCGTATAGGCAAGGGCAAGGTCATGGCCATTTTCAAGGGGCGCCTTGCAGCGCACTTCCAGCTTTCCATGGAATTTCTTGTGAAGCGCCAGGGCTTCGGCATTGATTTTTTCCGTATCTGCCATAAGGGATTCCTCCTTTTCCAAGAGGCCTAGGGCCTTTTACAGCGAAAGGACCCAAGGTCCTTTCTGGTTCAGTAGTTATTTGGCAAGTTCCCGCACTTCAAAGAAGGGGGCTCTGCCCTTTTCGAGGGTTAAGATACCATAGGTCGGCACATCGCCCCGCGGTTTGGCTGCACTGCCGGGGTTGATGACAAGGATTCTGTCAATCACTTCATTGACAGGGGTGTGAATATGGCCAAAGACAACAACCTGGGCGTTTTTTTCCTGTCCCCAGTAAATGAGATTGTCCCAGCGGGAACGGGATACATAGCGGTTGCCATGCACCATGGCAAGAGTCGTTCCTTCAAGTTTTGTGACAAGTTCCACAGGACCCCGGTCCTCATAGACGTCGCAGTTGCCGCAGACAGCATAGACAGGTACGCCGGTCTTTGCTTCCAGATAAGGTGCGTCCTGACTGTAATCACCGGCATGAAGCCAGAGATCGACCTTTCCCGCATCAAGGATGACGCGGTCCATGGCCTTTTTGACGCCATGGGTATCACTGATGACTCCAATCCTCATTTCATCTTTCTCCATTGGCTGACAAGTTTTTTTGCCGCTTTAGCGCGGTGACTGATGCCGTTTTTTTCTTCCATAGTAGCTTCTCCCAACGGTTTATGGAGCTCCGTCGACCAAAAAAGCGGATCGTAGCCAAAGCCATTGGTGCCATGGGGCTCATGGAGCAGGATACCATCACAGATGCCGCTTGATTCAACGACAATCTTGCCTTCGGGACTTGCAACGGCAAGGGCACAGAAAAAACGGCAGTTGCGACGAACCTGCATCTTCATGTTAGCAAGGAGGAGTTCGTTGTTTTCCTCGTCCGTGGCCTCTTCGCCTGCATACCGGGCAGAACGGACACCGGGTGCACCCTTGAGGCTTAGGACCTCAAGTCCGGAATCATCAGCCAGGCACATCCGGCCTGTTGCTTTGGCGTAGTATGTAGCCTTCAGGCGTGCATTGGCGGCAAAAGTCTTCCCTGTTTCTTCCGGTTCGGGGATATCCGGGAAATCATTGAGACAGCAAAAATTAAGTCCCAAGGCTTCAAGAAGAACCTTGAATTCTTCCATCTTGCCTTGGTTATGGGTCGCAATAACGACTTGTTGCATGTATGGTTCACCCACTTTCTATACGTTATATTGTAACTGGTTTTGGGGGGATTGACAACAAATTAAGAAGGAGGGGAAGAAAGGGTGTCCGCTGGTACGCTTTTTCAATAATGTTGACTCAGCCCCAGAAAGTGGGCTGGGTTGAGGCAGTGTGTAAGGCCTTTGCGTAAAGAAAAGGCCTTGAGCAGACTCAAAGGCGCGGCGCCAAACTGCCCTCACCTTTCCCTTTTTATTTGGCGCACAAAATGCGCCGAGTCAAAAGAAAGGGGCCGAGTAAAAAACAAAACCCCCGCCAAAGCGGGGGCTATCCATTAGCGGATGAAGTTCTTGATGATGCAGATAGGAGTCTTCTGGCTGGCGTTGCCGAAGGGGTTGTCGATGAGGATCTTTTCCACAAGACGGGGATCGACGCCTTTGGTTGCGCCCAAAACGCAGGAACGCTTGAGGTCGTTGACGTCAGCTACAGCTGCGCCAAAGCAGCCCAAACCGCGTTTGATGCTTTCCGCCACTTTGGAAGCATGTTTCGGACCCAAGACAATGTGCTTGTCATACGGTGGCATAGTTCCTGTAATATCATCGACGAGACGGGCCTGTTCCCCGCCTAGGCGGTAGAACCAGCCAGCCTTGCCGATAAGTTTCATGAAGAAGCCGGCAACGACGGCAAAGGTGATGCGCAGCGTGCCTTCTTCATTGATAAGGCTCTGCATGGCACTCCAGTTAGAAATGCTGCCATAACCAGGAAAGAGCTGGGAAAAGACTTTGGCCGCAAAGCCAATCTTCAGCGTTTCCGGACGGATGGCCCGATTTTGGGTAATAGCCACGACACTTTCCGCCACGCAGACCACATCGCGGGGGCCAATCATAGAACCGCCAAATTCCTTGATGGCATCGACGATATTATCATGGACCGTCAGGATACGGGTCGGCACAGGAAGGATTTCATATTTCTCAGCCATGGTAAGCACCTCCAACCAATTTCTTGACATCTTCCGCATAGATCGTTTCAAAAGCCTTGCGGACGTAATGATCTTTGCGGCCCACACCAGTCAGGTAGATGCAAAGATCCATGTCGACCATATGACGCAGGGTATCGCGGATATTCTTTCCATTGCGAGCTTCAAAGAAAAGGGTCACGACAAGGGTCCGTTCCACACCGGGGTTCATGATGACCGCTTCAAAATAGTTATCATCGCGGCGGGCCGTATCAAGTTCCAATCGGCCCCAGCACATGGCATCGGGGAACTGTTCCCGCGGCAGATAAGGACGCACAAACGCATCCGTAATGGCTGCAATCTGGTTGCTCGTGTTCCGCATAGGTACGGTGAAACTAAAGACAGCGCGATCTGTTTCGATTTTCTCGAGTTTCAAGGCCGACCGTTCATCGATGCAGACGTGAGTATCGTCCGTCGGTTTCAAAAACGCGTAGACCGTCATGACCAAAGCTCCCAGGACGCACAGGCCCAGGATGAGATAAATAAAATTCAGCATTCCTTTCTCGTCTCCCTTTCTTCTTCCAGCATTTTATTCAAACGTTCCATATAGGAATCACTCAGCCGCGCAACCTTTCCTTCGGCCGTCGTGATGCCGTTTGTGGTCTTTCCTTCGGCAAGGAGCACGCCATCCTTGGCACGCAGGGCCCGATAGGAAAAGCTGAGCTTTACTTTGCTGAGTTTTTCAAGGACAGTTTCAATAATGACTTCATCATCAAAACGGGCCGACTGACGATAGCGGCAATTCACATCGACAATAGGAACCATGAACCCTTCCCCCATCATCTCATTGAGGTCAATGCCCGCCTGCCGCAAATATTCCACCCGTCCCATTTCAAACCAGCGCAGGTAATTGGCATGGTGAACAACACCCATGAGGTCGGTTTCATAGAACCGGACCTTGAGTGAGAAAGATACCATCGTGTCATCTCCTTTACCCTGGAACACGTAAAACAACAGAAATCCCCATAAAACGCTGTGGCGATTCATGGGGTCAAATCCAATATGGTACGCCTGGGCGGAATCGAACCGCCGCACACGGCTCCGGAGGCCGTTGCTCTATCCACTGAGCTACAGGCGTATGTCATGTCTGACGGAGGCTATTATAGCATAAATGATGGGCTTTATCAAATTCTTTTCGCTTTAGCTCCAAAAAAGTTTTTGTAAAATAGTCTCTCTCCCGCCTCTTACCGTTTCATGAGGGAAAGGAAGCGCTCCACGGGAAGGAGCCGGTAAAAAACAAGACAGATTACAAGGTTTGGCAAAAGATAGGTCAGGTTGGTCAAAAAGGAATAGAGATAGATCGAAGTGCCTGCCGGAGCGTAACTGCCAAAAAAGACCACGCCCGAAAGAAAATGGAAAAAAAGCCGTACCGCCACGGCGGCCGTGATGCCTGCCATGTGGTGCCGAGGGAAACAGCCTGCAAGACCCAAGGCCATAAAAGGCAGGGGATAGTCGAAAAGGACCTGAACAGGATGCAGGATATATGGCGCCATCACAAGGTTCATGAGACTGTAGGCAAAACCTGCCAGCATGCCCACTTCCGGTCCATAGGCAAAGCTTATGAAAAAAAGGGGCAGCATGCCGCCAAGCGTAACTGATCCGCCATTCGGCATGCGGTAAAATGGAAAGGCCGTAAGGATCACAGCCATGGCAAGCATAAGGCCACTACTTGCCGCCATGGATACAGACAGCCGCACCTGTTTAATCTTTAGGAGCGCTACCAGCAGGAAAAAAAGGGCAAAAAGGCAAAGGGCTGCACTCGGCACCTTCATGAGCTGCGTCAAAAGTTCCATCTTACTTTACTGCCTCCTGCCGCATCATGTCAATTTCGTGGGCATAGCCCGAAAGTTCATTCGGTGTTTCAAGGATAAAGGGCAGGCCCGCTAAGGAAGGATGGCGGACGACGCGGGAAAGGGCAACCTGTCCGATCATGCCTTCGCCGATTTTTTCATGCCGATCCTTATGGGCACCTAAGGGATTCTTGCTATCGTTCAGATGGATGGCTTTCAGCCGGGACAGGCCAATGACGCGGTCAAATTCGCGGATAACACCATCAAGGTCAGAGACAATATCATAGCCCGCATCCCAGATGTGGCAGGTATCAAGGCAAACGCCGACCTTATCCTGAAGTGCAATACGTTCCAAGATGGCGCGGATTTCCTCAAAGCTGCGCCCCACTTCCGTACCCTTGCCAGCCATGGTCTCAAGAAGCAGCGTCGTCTGCTGTTTTTCATAAAGGACGCGATTGAGGCAGGCCGCAATGAGTTCAATACCGATTTCCGCGCCCTGTCCCAGGTGGTTTCCTGGGTGCATGTTGTAATAATTTCCCGGCAGGGCCTCCAGTTTATGAAGGTCATCGGCAATGGTTTCAAGGGCAAACTGACGCACTTCTTCCTTCGTAGAGCAGGGATTTAAGGTATAGGGTGCATGGGCCACAAGGGGAACTGTCCCATAAGGGGCCCATGCCTTTTTGAAAAGATCCGCATCCTTGGGATCAAAGGCCTTGGCCTTGCTGCCGCGGGGATTGCGGGTAAAAAAAGCAAAGGTATCTGCCTTGATACCGCGGGCCGTCTCCCCCATGGCCGCAAAGCCTTTGGAAGAGGAAAGATGGCAGCCAATATGTAACATAAAGAAAGATCTCCTTTCAGTTTCTGGCATGACAAACGGCAAAGGCCGCTCATCGGCCCCATTGTACACTAAAGCGCGGGCCCATTTCAATGGGGCCGCGCTCGGCTGTGTATTTACTTTTCGATGAAGGTGGTTAAGGTATGGAGCAGGTTTTCCTTTTCAAGGGGTTTCCGGATCTGACCGTTCATGCCGCTTGAAAGGGCCTCTGCCACGTCTTCGGAAAGGATGTTTTCTGTAAGAGCCAAGATAGGAATGGTCTTGGCATCCTTGTGGTCAGCCATGCGGATGAGGCTTGCCGCTTCGCAGCCATCGACACCGGGCATATCAAGGTCCATCAAAATGGCTGCATAATAGCCTTCGGGACTCTTGCCAAACATCTCACAGGCTTCCCGCCCATCGTGGGCCCGTTCCACGAGGATGCCCGTGTTGGTCAGGAGCTTTTCCAGGACTTCCATGCTCAGGTCGTTGTCATCAGCAGCAAGGAGGCGTTTTCCCGCAAGGGGCATAAGCTTTTTATCACTTTCCGGAAGCTGGTGATACGTAAAGGGCAGTTCCATGGTAAAGCGGATACCCTCGCCGCTTTGGTTGTCAGCCTTGATGAGCCCACCCAGGATGTGGACAAGGTTATGGGTCACGACGAGGCCCAGACCGCCGTGGAAGCTGGACCGTTCTTCCAGCTGGGAAACCATTTCAAAGGGCAGGAAGACCTTATCCATGAGGTCCTCAGGGATACGCTTTCCTTCACAGGTGACGACCACTTCCAGGATCACTTTGCGTTTTTTCTGTTCCCGCCGACGAATCTCACAGCGCAGCTGATGATGCTCGCCTGTAAAGAGCATGGCATTGGCCAATAGGTTCATCATGACCTGCTCGAAACGGACCCGGTCACCATCAAGGGACAGGTGCTTTACGCCGTCTGTTTCCATGGTAAATTCAATCTGGCGGCGCTGCGCTTCCTGACTAAAGAGCGACTCAATGCGGCTGAGGACCCCATCGAGTTCAAAGGGTTCGCTTTTAAGCGACAGGGTGCCATTTTCCATGGCGGAAAGGTCAATGACGTCGTTCAGGACCGAAAGGAGATAGCGGACCTGATCCTGACTTCCTTTCACGTAAGCTCGGCGCTGGTCCACATTGTCTTCTTCGCCGGCAAGGGTCAGGTAGCCCATGATGGAATTGAGGGCTTCCCGCGTGTCGCGGCTGATGCGGCTCATGAACTTACCTTTTGTTTCTGCATCATCACGGGCTTGGCTCATAGCCGAATGCAGCTGGGCACGGCGCTCCATTTCAAGGCTCTTCTGATCATCGATGCGGCGGCGCAGGAAGAGTACGTCCCGATGATGGCTGCGCCCTTTTTTCACGCCCTGAAGCAGGAAGCTGGCCCAATGATAGGTGCCATCCCCGTCCTTGACGCGGGCCATGAATTCATAAGAGGAACAGGTCTTGCGCGTCCGTTCCAGATTTGTCTGGAGCACTTCCTTCGTGTATTTCAGCTGGTCGCTGGGATGGAGCTCGCCAAAAATGGCATCCACTGAATCAATGGGTACAGCCTTGACCGTAACTTTTTCCCCCTCATCTTCATAGCAATAAGCTGTATGATGGTTAAGATCAAGCTCGGCTACCCGGTCATAGGTTTCCACAAAATAGCCAATGAGACGACTAATCCGATAGCGTGCCTTCCGTTCCCTGCGGACCTGCCGGGTCCGAAAAAAGTAAAGGAGTGCAAAAAAGGCAATGAGGACCACCGCGGCCACGAGAAGATGACCGGCATTACGTTCAAGGAACACAGACGCGGACGCTTCTGCAGGAAGGATGGCGGAAAGCGATTCCAGCCAAGATTTGATGAGATTCATAACGACTCCTTTCGGCGATTACTGGGAAATGACCGTTTTCAAATAGGCCTCAGCGGCTTCCAGCTGATTGGTGCCGGCAGCTCCTATTGCTTCCACGGTTTCATCAGGTTCGATGCCGACCTTATCGATGCTGCGCCCACTGGGCGTATAGTACTTTGCAATGGTAAGCTTGACAGCAGTTTTCTGGCTTAACATGAAGACATTCTGGACCACACCCTTGCCAAAGGTCTTGGTCCCAAAAAGTTTGCCTGATCCCGTATCCTGGATAGCACCGGAAACAATTTCCGCCGCGCTTGCCGTTCCATGGTTCACCAATACGGCAATGGGGAAAGGCACCTTTTCAAGCTCTGAGGAGAAGGTTTCAGTCGCCCCCGATTTATCCGTCATGGAAACAATGGGGCCTTTGGGAACAAGGTGCTTTGCGACATTGACGCCACTTTGGAGAAGGCCCCCTGGGTTGTCCCGCAGATCAAGGACCAACGCTTTCATGCCCTCCCCCTGCAACTTTCCCAGTGTGGCGGCAAAATCGCGGTCCGTTTCCTCGTTGAAATTCGTGATCCGGATATAGCCGATGCCGCCTTCTTCCATGCGTCCGTAGACGCTCTTGACCTTGATTTCGCTTCTTGTCAGCGTCACTTCGCGGGTGGATCCATCGGCAGACTTCAGTCCCACTGTCACTTGCGTCCCATCTTTGCCGCGAAGCTTTTTCACAACCTCGTTCAGGCTTTCGCCCGTCACGTCCTTCCCGTCAATGGAAAGGATGATGTCCCCTGCCTTGATGCCGGCTTTGTAAGCCGGTGTATCTTCAATGGGAGAAACAACGATAATTTCCTTTGATTCCTTCATGCCCAAGACCATGCCGACACCACCAAAATGGCCTTCAGTCATGGCATTCAAGGCTTCAAAATTCGATGTATCCAAATAGGATGAATACGGGTCACCCAGTTCCTCCACCATCCCGCGGATAGCGCCGTCATAAAGGTTCTTTTCTTCCATGTCTCCCACATAATAGCTGGAAATCAAATGCAGGGTCCGTATCAACTCGAGAAATCCCGCGGGATTGCCGACATAGCGGCCAAGGACCGTGATACTTCCGAAGATAAAGACACAAAAAGAAACCAAGACGGCCAAGATCAGGTGGGCCCAGCCAAATCTTTTTTTACCCATAGCCCCTCCTTATGGCAAATAGTTGAGCGGGGACGTGACTTCACCATGGATACGCACTTCAAAGTGGCAGTGCGGCCCCGTCGAATTCCCCGTACTGCCTGCAAGGGCAATGGTCTGACCTTTGGAAACGTTTTCGCCAACGCCGACAGTAAGGGAACTGTTGTGTCCGTAGAGGGTCACAAGGCCGCCACCATGATCGATCATCACCGCATTGCCATAACCGCCCATCCAGCCAGCATAAATCACCGTACCGGAATCAGCGGCCACAATGGGCTGCCCATAGTCGGCACCGATATCGATTCCGGCATGGAAGATTTCCGTACCCCAAATGGGGTGGACGCGCCAGCCAAAAGGAGACGTGATTTCCCCATAACAAGGCCAGGTAAACTGACCAGACCCGTGGGCAGAAGCCATCATGCGGCCTTCCTGCTCCATGCGCTGGATCATGGCCGTAATTTCCTGGCTGTTGCGCTGGAGTTCTTCGTACTCTGCATCAAGACGGGATTTTTCCGCTAGAGCTTCCTGATAGAGCTGCTCCTGCTCAGCTGTTTTTTGTTCCACATAGGCCTTTTTCTGAAGCACTTCCTGGCGCTTCCCATCAAGTTCCGCATGTTCCGCGTCAAGCTCGGCCTTTTTGGCTTCAAGCTCATGTTTTTGCGCATTAAGCGTTTCAATAAGGTTCGTATCACGGCGAATGATGCGCTGCAAGAGATACATGCGGGAGGAAAAATCCCGGAAATCACTCGATCCCAGAAGCACGTCAAGATAGTTCACCTGCCCGTTCTCATAGATGTCGCGAAGCCGTTTTTTGTAGATTTCCCGCGTATTGTCAAATTCCTTTTCCTTGATGACAAGGGCCCGTTCATTACTGCGGATCTTGCCTTCAAGAATGCGCTGCTGGCCTTCGACAACGGCAAGCTGCTGTTTTGCCTCGGCAAGTTCCTGCCGGGCCCTGACAAGGCGGTCCACGGCGTTTGAAATGCGAGCTTCACTTTCCTTTCGCTGGGAAGTGTTCGTGTCCATCTGCCGCTGAATCTCGTCGAGCTCTGCTTTTTTATCCTCTATGGATTCTGCCCACGAAACGGGCCCCATATAGCTCATAAGGGCCATCAGAGCCGTTGCGACGGCAACTTCTTTTTTCATGACAAGGCCCCCTATCAAACATCCAGGAACTTGCGCAGGCTGATGGCACTTCCGGCAGCCCCGATAAAGGTGCCAACAGCAACAAGACCGGCACAGAGGTAGACCATAAAGGGCCAGCTTGGCAGGAGGGGAAAGAAGGCCAGGGTCGAATAGATTTTCACCTGGGCAGCGTCATACATCTTGAAAAGGGCCACAGCGGCAATGAGAGCCCCGACAAAGCCCATGAACATCCCTTCCAGCAGGAAAGGCCAGCGGATGAACCAGTTGGTGGCCCCCACATATTTCATGATGCTCACTTCCCGCCGACGGGCAAAGACCGTAATGCGGATCGTATTGGAAATAATGAAAAGGGTGGCAATGGCGAGCATGATGATGAGGAAAATGCCTCCCAGGCGCAGGATACGTGTCAACTGGAAGAGATGTTCCACCACTTCCTGTCCAAATTTAGCCGTTTCCACTCCGGGCATCTTTTCGATTTGGGGCACGATTTCCTGGATGCGTTCCGGTTTATCCACCTGGACTTCAAAGGAATAAGGGAAGGGATTGTCCTCTCCCAAGGCATCAAGGAGCTTTTCCTGTTCGCGGAGCCGTTTCTTGAAATTCTGCAGGGCTTCTTCCTTTGTCACGCCCTTGACTTCCATGACGCCCCGCGTCGTCTTGAGCTGCTGCTCTACTTGACGGCGCTGCACGCTCGTTGCGGCATCCGACATATAGACCGTCACCTGGACCTGATTTTCCAGGTATTGGGCAAGGTTATTGACATTGAGAACCATCGTCAAAAAGAGCCCCAGGACAAGGATGGAAAGGGCAACCGTCGTCACGGACGCAATACTCATAAGGGAGTTGCGTTTTAGTGACGTAAAGGTTTCCTTCAAATAATACCATTTTGTACTAAAGCTCATAACCATAGACTCCTTTGATATCGTCACGGACAATGCGTCCATCTTCGATGGCAATGACCCGCTTTTGCATATAGTCCACCATGGTCTTGTCATGGGTGGCCATGATGATGGTCGCGCCCCGCTTATTGACTTCGGAAAAGATATTCATGATTTCCATACTGGTTTCCGGGTCGAGGTTTCCCGTCGGTTCGTCGGCAATGACCAGCAGCGGGTCGTTGACAATAGCCCGGGCAATAGCCACACGCTGCTGCTCACCGCCGCTCATTTCACTGGGATAGTTCTTTGCCCGGTCGCCAAGACCAACAAGGGTCAGGACTTCCATGACCCGTTCCTTGATTTTCTTGGAAGGGGCCTCGATGACCTGCATGGCAAAGGCCACATTTTCAAAGGCCGTCCGGTCATTCAGCAGTCGGTAGTCCTGGAATACGATACCCAGCTGACGCCGCAGGTAGGGGATCTCGTCATTGCGAAGCTTCATGACATCGACGCCGTCCACAAAGATCTGCCCGCTTGACAGTTCAATCTCACGGGAAATGGTCTTGATGAAGGTTGATTTGCCGGCCCCGCTGGGACCGACGAGAAAGACAAACTCACCTGGCTTGATATGAACATTCACGTCCTGGAGTGCAGCGGCTCCGCCAGGATAGATCTTGCTGGCATGTTTCATTACGAGCAATGGGATCCACTCCTTTTTTCGTTGGATTCATGCATAAGGGCAAGGGCACGCAGGATATTGGAACGTGCTTCCTTTCTAAGAGCGGCAAGTTCCGAAGCTTCCTGGGCTCCTGAATCGGCAGGCATCGAATCGGCAAGGGAAACGATTTCACCGGCCTTGATGGCATCGATGGTATCGACAACGGTTCCTTTCATCCCATCTACAAAACGGTCCACTTTGGGATCATAAGAAACCGCCATAAAAGGCACGCCGGCAAGGGCCGCAAAGACCAGGGCATGGAGCCGCATCCCCACCAAAAGGCGCAGGCTGGCCATGAGGTCAAGATATTCCTTTGTGGAAAGTTTTCGCGGCAGGATAAAGACGTCGCGGCTATTTTCCATTTGCCCAAGCACCGCGTCGGAAACTTCCCTGTCAGACGGAAACTGAAACGGGACAAAGAGAATCTGCGCCCCAAAGGCGGCCTTGAGACCATCGGCCGCGCGGGCAAATTCAGGAATAAAGCGATCCTCCCCCTTCCAGTGCCGCAGGGCAAAGCCAATGACGGGCCGTTCAGGATCAATGCCCATGCCTCGCAGGATGACTTCTCCCACCTTGCGATTGCCGTCAGGAAGGGAAAAGACAGCATCACTTGTGACGAGGATATCCTTTCGCTCAAAGCCCATCTCACAAAGGTCATCCAAGGACCCATCGTCACGGACCGTAATCAAATCGGCGTGGCGGCAGACGAACCGGGTCAGGAAGCGGGAAAAACAGCCCTTGATCGGACCGATTCCCTGGGCAAAGAGCATCACCTTTTTCCTCATAATGACGCCAAGAGCGATGATGGAAAGATAATAAAAGAGACTGAAATGGCTCGTTACGTTCTGGAGCAGGCTGCCGCCGCCCGATAAGAGCAGGTCCGTCCCTGCCATGGCCCGCAGGATGGCGGGAAAATCAAAGCGTCCGATGCTCTTTACGTCGTGGAGGGCACAGGTTGAGCGGGGATGGCCGCTAATGACCGTAATGACCGTCTCAGGGGCCTCCCGTTTAAGGCTGTCCACAATGGCCGTCAGCATGGCTTCGTCACCGGCATTGGAAAATCCGTAATATCCGGATATGAGCACCTTAGCCACGGGCGTCCCTCCCCTTCTTGTAACCCCCATAGGCACGATAAAGTCCTTCAAACACAACAACGGCCAAAACGCCTAGGATCACGCCCAGTGCATAACCATCAAGGGCCCGGACATAGCTCATGAAAATAGGGGTCCGCATATGGCAGAACGTCTGGACGAGACTTGCCTGTCCAATGGTCGCGGCTACGGCAAAAAGGCCATAGGCCCAAGTCGGAAGTTTCCGCAAGACGCACCAAGCCGTCAAGTAAAAAGCCGGATGACCAATGAGAAATTCCTTTTCCCGGGGCCGGGCGTACATGGTCTCTTCAAGGAAATAGCGAAGCTTTTCCTCAAAGGCCGGAACGGGAACCCCTGCCGTATGGCCGCTGCGGCCAATAAAGACCCACGCCACGATGGCAAAGGCAAGGAGAACAATGAGGGTCGACAGCGTAAATGGGCGGTTAAGAAACGCCCGGATCCTTGATAAGGGAGCCGTAAGGCGTTCCCCTTCGTTCCACAGGCCATGACGTTTGACAAAGAGTAGGAACGTAAGAAGAACGGGCATCATGAAGGTGACCTTCACGCCGCGGTAGATATCAATTTCAAGGAGAAAACGTGTATCTCCAAGGACTGCCCCCAATAAAGAGGCACCAATGAGGGACAGAATCACGGCATAGCCTAGCTGGACCGTCGTCATGGCAAGAAGGCCTTTCATCGTCCTTTCTCCTTTACGGCGGTCCCACAGCGTGATCATGCGGGCCATGGAAAGGACGGGAAAGATGATGGCACTCAAAAGGGCCGTCACCTGGCGGAACAAGAGTGCGTGGCTGCCTGTAAAGTAACCAGCAGATAGGACCAGCCCGCCCAAAAGGACCAGCTTGCCATAATGGCGTTGGGGCACGATGCCAAGGAGAAGGAAATAAAGGCACCAAGCGGCCACGACAGAAAAAGCCATGGGCACATAGAAAAGACGGGACGGATGGTACGGGGCAAAGACGCCGGCCCGTCCGCTTATATATCCATGGGATGCCACGTCACGCGTCACATCACTTACGTATTCAAGGTTCGTTTCAAGGGCCGTGTTGCCATTAAGACCGGTAACAAAAGGACGGATGTAGTTGACGCGGATATTGCGCTCATCATCGGCAAGGGACCAGCGGCGGAACGCATCAAAGACCTTCATCTTGCGCTGCTCGTCTTCGGCAATGGTGTAGACGCGGGCAGCATCATAGTCCATGACTTCCGAAAGGGGTACAAGTCCGTCCATCTTGATGAACTGGAGCTGTACATCGGCTTCGACCATACCCAGGGTGATATGCCGCTTTTTGAGCGCGTTCGCCACATTTTTGAGATAGCGAGGCTCGCCGAGCATGCTGCGGCCGCTGCCAATGATGAGCGAAACATCGGCTCCCGTTTCATCAATTTCCTTAAAGAACACAGCAAGCTGCTGCTGAGCTTTTTCTTCATCCTTGGTGGTCTTTACAAAATTATTGGGACGGATGGCCACCATAAAGCCATTTTCCTTGGCGGCAAGAAGCTCATCCGGCACAAGGATCAAGGGCGTTTCCTGGATGCCCAGCTGGTCCTGGCTGAAAGGATTCTTATTGAGGGCCGTCGGAGCCTTGAGCATGTAGACACGGGGCGTATCGGAGACCTTCTGGAAGCGGTCCCTGTCAAAACGGGCGCCCAGTGTTTCAATGAGGGCATCAAAGGTGCGGCGGCTCGTTCCATCGGCCAGGTAGACAGCCTGATAGGTAAAATCCGGTGAGGATACAACGGCCTGCCAGCTCGGGCTCAGGCCGCCGATTTCCTTTTGACGCAGGAGCTCGCCGCCCGTATAGTAAGTAACAAGGCCTTCGCCTGCCATATCCATGATGGTGCGGTCTGAAACGGCAAGGGTCGTGACGCCGGCGTCCTTGAACTTTTTGAAGACGCTCTGCCGCGATAGACCCTCACTGTCCGCCATACGGACCAGGGCCTGATAATCCATGACCGTTTCCATACTCCGATTGGCCTGTTCCACCTGATACCGGCTCCAGTTAAGACAAAGGGAGGCCAAAAGGCCGAGACCGACGAGGACCACAAATAGCTGTTTGATTTTCTTCACGGCTTACCCCTTTCCCCTGATCAATGTTTCAGGCTGCGGAGATAGCTTTCCACAAAAAGATCCAGGTCCCCGTCCATAACAGCTTGGATATTGCCGGTTTCCGCACCAGTCCGATGATCCTTGACCAAGGTATAGGGCTGGAAAACATAGGAGCGAATCTGGCTCCCCCACTCGATGGCCTGATAGTCTCCGGCAAGGTCGCTGATTTTTTGATCTTGAATGGCCTTTTCGTATTCAAAGAGTTTGGCACGCAGCAGCTGCAGGCAGCGTTCCTTATTCTGCAGCTGGGACCGTTCGTTCTGGCACTGGACAACAATGCCCGTCGGCAAATGGGTCATACGGACAGCCGAAGACGTCTTGTTGACGTGCTGTCCGCCAGCACCGCTGGCGCGGTAGTAGTCAACGCGGACATCGTCCATGTTGATGTTGACTTCCACCGTATTATCGATTTCCGGCATAACGTCCACCGCCGCAAAGGAAGTGTGGCGGCGGGCATTGGAGTCAAAAGGAGAAATACGGACAAGGCGGTGGACGCCCTTCTCGCTTTTGAGGAACCCATAGGCATTATGTCCCTTGATGGCAAGGGTAGCACTCTTGGTTCCTGCTTCTTCACCGGGCAGGACATCGAGCAGTTCCACTTCAAAGCCCTTTCCTTCGGCATAGCGCGTGAACATCCGCAGAAGCATGCCCGTCCAATCCTGGGCTTCCGTTCCGCCCGCACCAGCATGAAGGTTCATGATGGCATTGTTGGCATCGTATTCATCACTGAGCAGCATGCCCAGTTCCAGTTCCGAAAGGGTATGTTTGGCCCCTTCCAGTTCCGATTCCATTTCGGAAACCAGGGTGTCATCCTTTTCTTCCATGGCCATTTCCCAAAGGGTATCGAGGTCGTCGACCTTCGTTTCAAGGCTCGTAAAAGTATCCACTTCTGATTTCAAGTTATTGGCTTCCTGGGCAACTTTCTGGGCCTTATCGGGATCATCCCAAAAGCCCGGTGCCGCCATCTGGTAATCAAGGTCCTGGATGCGTTCCTTCTTGGGTTCGATTTTAAGGCCCGTCTTGAGTTCGCCAAGACGGTTTCTGAGTTCGCCGATCTGCGGTCTTAATTCTTCAAGTAACACGATTCGTTCAATCCCTTTCCTATTGAATGAGGAGCCTCAGGGCCCCATGTTGGATTCTTCCCTTCAATGTCCGAAAGGGGCTGCCGCCAAGGCGGCATCCCCTTTTCTGTCATGCGCCGCACGAAAAAAGGCGCAGGCCTTTTTTCCGGACCTAAGGCAAAGTCCCGTTCTTCATGACTGTGCGGTGTCAGCTGTTTTGATTTTTACCACAGCAATTCTTATATTTCTTGCCGCTGCCGCAGGGGCAGGGATCGTTCCGCCCCACCGTGCTGTCATTTCTGACCGGTTCCTTCGGCGTTTCTGTACTGCCGTCGACGTTCGGGTTGTTCGTCGAGGCTTCGCTCAAATGGTCTTCCACAACAGGCTGGGTAACGACGTTGACGCGGTACATATAACGGACCACATCATCGACGATGGCTTCCTTCATGGCTTCGAACATTTCATAGGCTTCGAACTTGTATTCAACCAACGGATCACGCTGTCCGTAGGCGCGCAGCCCAATGCCTTCGCGCAGGGCATCCATGGCATCGAGATGTTCCATCCAGTGGGAATCAACAACCTTCAGCATGACCAGGTTTTCCAATTCGCGCATGATGGGAGCCGTGTTATTTTCCTCGCGGGCATTGTAGTAATCAACCGCGACCTTGTGGAGGAAGGTTTCCAGTTCATCACGGCTCATTTCCTGCAGTTTTTCTTCCTTCAGGAAACCGGCCGGCGCATAAAACTCCTCTGCATAGCTGATGAGGCTCTTGACATCCCAATCTTCGCTGTAAGCCTCTTTTGGTGCATACATATCCATGGAGCGGTCAACAATATGGCTTGCCATGTCAAGGACGGTCTCCTTGAGGTCTGCTTTTTCAAGGATCTGGCGGCGCTGGTCATAAATGACTTCGCGCTGCTGGTTCATGACATCGTCATATTCAAGGACCTGCTTACGAATTTCAAAGTTGCGCGCTTCGACCTTCTTCTGGGCCGACTCAATGGAACGGGTCACAATCTTATGCTCAATGGGCTCGTCTTCTTCCATGCCGAGCTTATCCATGATGCCCGAAATGTTATCCGAACCAAAAAGACGCATCAGGTCGTCTTCAAGAGAAAGATAAAAACGCGTAGACCCTGGGTCTCCCTGACGGGCACAGCGTCCGCGGAGCTGGTTATCGATGCGGCGTGATTCATGGCGTTCCGTACCGATGATATGCAGGCCGCCAAGTTCAGCGACCCCATCCCCCAGGACAATATCCGTCCCACGGCCGGCCATGTTGGTGGCAATCGTAACAGCCCCCATTTGCCCGGCATCAGCGACGATTTCAGCTTCTTTTTCATGGAACTTGGCATTGAGGACATTATGTTCAATGCCACGTTTTTTAAGGAGTTCGGACAACTCTTCCGACTGCTGGATGCTCGTCGTTCCTACAAGGACCGGACGGCCCTTCTTGTGAAGTTCCTCAATAGCATTTGCCACGGCGCGGTACTTAGCACGGCGCGTTTTATAGATGACATCTGGATAGTCGATACGGATATTGGGTTTATTTGTCGGCACAACCACAACATCAAGGCCGTAGATCTTCTGGAATTCCTGCTCTTCGGTCTTGGCCGTACCAGTCATGCCAGAGAGCTTATCATACATACGGAAGTAGTTCTGGAAAGTGATGGTGGCAAGTGTCTGGCTTTCCCGTTCGACCTTGACATGTTCCTTTGCCTCAATGGCCTGATGCAGCCCTTCGCTGTACCGGCGGCCAAACATGAGGCGACCCGTAAATTCATCGACAATGATGACTTCCCCATCCTTTACGACATAATCGCGGTCACGGTGCATGAGGGCCTTGGCCTTCAGGGCTGCCATGAGCTGATGGGAATAGTCGACGCCATTTTCCCCGTCATACATATTGGAAACGCCGAGGAGTTTTTCCGTCTTGGCAATGCCGGTTTCTGTCGGGGCAACGGTCTTTTGCTTTTCATCGACCGTATAGTCCTCCCCTTCCTTCAGTTTGGCCGCCACATCCGCCATGACCTGATAAAGGCTCGTTGACTGGGCGCCAGGGCCGGAAATGATAAGGGGAGTACGGGCTTCATCAATAAGGATGGAGTCCACTTCGTCGACGATGGCATAATGCAGGGGACGCTGCACCATTTGGTCAAGGGAAATGACCATGTTGTCACGGAGGTAGTCAAACCCGAATTCATTGTTTGTTCCATAGGTAATATCGGCAGCATAAGCAGCCTTACGGGCAGGGTAATCCATTTCGTGAGTAATAAGGCCGACAGAAAGTCCCAGGAAACGGTAAACACGGCCCATATCCTCACTGTCACGGCGAGCCAGGTAGTCATTGACCGTCACAACATGGACGCCCTTGCCTTCAAGGGCATTTAAATAAGCCGGCAGCGTTGCCACAAGGGTCTTCCCTTCACCAGTACGCATTTCCGCAATCTTTCCACGGTGAAGGATGCAGCCGCCCATGAGCTGAACGTCAAAATGGCGCAGACCCATGACACGTTTGGCGGCCTCCCGAACAACGGCAAAAGCTTCCGGCAGGAGATCATCGAGCGTTTCTCCCTTGGTCAGGCGCAGACGAAACTCATCCGTCTTGGCGCGCAAACGGGCATCACTAAGACCAGAAATTTCCGGTTCCAGCGCATTGATTTTATCTACATAGCCTTGGCATACCTTCAGTTCTTTTTTATTGGGGTCACCAAAGACCATTTTCATTAGCTGTTCCAGCAACTAAAATCACTCCTCATGGACGCATAGATAGCCTATTTATTCATCGTTTCATTTTATCAAATGCATATAGGAAAGTCAAAGAAAGGCACGCAAAAAGCGTGTCAAAAGAGAGAACTTTTTATTTTTTTGCTGGGTCTGCAAATTACGCCGAGTGGGTACATAGAAAGCCGCGTTCAAGCTGTCTATTCGGTCTAATAGCCGAATGGCTGTCCTGCATGCAAGGCTGCGGCTGTCGAGTAAAAAAACTAACGCTCTAGCTTTGATGCTGTGGTTCTTAAAGACCGTGAGGGAAACTAAAGGTCGGTCCGACACCAAAGCCCCCTGCCTTCTTTTTTACTCGGTGCGCAAATCGTGCCAATTTGATGCAGTGACGTGCTCCCATTGCTTGAGAAAGATTCGTTCGATCGCAATGGGAGCATGCCGATTCGTAAGAAATCACGTACTGCATTTTCATTCCTAAATCATCCGAAAAAATGGAGTCTTTGGGCGAGCCCGTCTTGGTATTATTTCGTTTTCTTTAGAGGAAGCATGATTTGCCTGAGTCCCCTATTCAAAAAGGAGAATTGAAAGAAAACGCGAAGGCTTTAACCAACCGCATTAGATAAGTAACTTACGTCGTCGATGAAAACATGAGCTCTTCGCAACGGGAACCATCTGACCGGAATTTGTAAAAAGCAAATGGAATAAAAGACCGGAAGGCAAAAACATGACAAAACGATTGCAAATCGTCTTGGTAAGTCGGATTGATACCGCACATCGAGTACAACAGGAAAACACGAAAGCGGGACGATCTTGCCGCTATTGTGATTTCTATATTTCAAAAAGATTGTCTTCTTATAAAAGTCAAATACAATTCCAGAGCCCTAAACCGGGCATCAGCGTGGATCCAGTTTATGATTTCTCAGATTTGGCAGCGGATGTGAGGCGCCCCTTCTTCATCAATCCAGCCCGATTTTTGGGCTAGTTAAAAGGTTCTTTGTCAAATGTTGGGGTGCCCCACAACTAAATCGCCTTTTAGGAACTCGGCAAGGCATTTGCCGAGTTCCTTTTTTGCCAATTCACATAGAGAATCCGGTTCCTAAATCTGTTGAAATCACGCATTCCAAATGCAACTCTCTTAA